>JBBIRN010000109.1:0-7444 GCA_037441785.1 Candidatus Aminicenantota bacterium
AAAAAGTCAGGGCCCAGCTGCGGGAAAAAAGTGAGCTGGAAAACAGGAAAAAAGAAAGGTTGCAGCGTCTGGACTTCATTGATTTTCAGATCAAAGAGATTGAAGCCGCGGAATTAAGGCCCGGAGAAGAGGAAGAGCTTCTGCAGGAACGTTCTATACTTAAAAACGCAGAAAAAATTGCCCTGGCCGTCAACCAGGTTATTGACCTGACCTATGAAAGCGAAGAATCCATCATCTCCGGGCTAAAAAGAGTTCAGGGGCTGATTGCCGAGCTGAGCGGTTATTTCACGGAGCTGGAAAACCCGGTGGCCGAAGTCAACGAATTTACCATTTATCTTAAAGAACTGGTCAACACCCTGATGGACCTGCGCGATAAATACGCCCCCTCTCCGGAAAGGCTGGAAGAGATTGAAAGCCGGCTGAGTCTGCTGGAAAAACTGAAAAGAAAATATGGCCCCAGCGTGGAAGAAGTACTGACTTACCTCAACAAAATAAAAGCAGAAAAAGAAGAGCTGGAAAGAAGCGAAGAAAAACTGGCTGAGCTGGAAAAAGAAATAGCCAGGGAATTTGAACAATACCTTAAACTCTCCTCCGAACTTTCTGCCATCCGGCGGGAAAAAGCCCGGCTGCTGGAGAAAATGCTGGAAAAAGAACTGGCTCAGTTAGCCATGCCCAAGGTCAGGCTGGCTGCCGAATTCCGGCCTCTTTCGCCCAGCCTGGAAGAGGCTTTGAGCATCAGGGAAAATGGACTGGAAGAAGTAGAATTCTTATTTTCCCCCAACCCCGGCGAAGGCCTCCGGCCCCTGAGAAAAATCGCCTCTGGCGGAGAACTTTCCCGTCTGATGCTGGCTTTTAAAGCCCTGGGCAAGGAAAAAGAGACGGGCAAGACCCTTATTTTTGATGAAATTGACGCTGGCATCGGCGGCCAGACAGCTACTTCCGTAGCCAGAAAGCTGCAGCAGCTGGCCAAACACCACCAGGTGCTCTGCATCACTCACCTGCCCCAGATCGCTTCCTCCGCTGGCTGCCACTTCCGGGTAGAAAAGAAAACAGAAAAAGACCGCACCTACACCACGGTGAAAAAGCTAAAAGATAAAGAAAGGACCGAAGAAATCGCCAGGTTAATTTCTGGCGCCAGGCTAACGGAAGCCAGCCTGCAAACGGCCCGGGAATTGCTGCAGCAAAACTCCGCCGCCAAGTAATCAAAAAAGCAAAGTTGATTTTCAGGCCTTCCTGTTTAGCACCCGCATTTTAGGCTATAATTAAATGTCCGGGCCAGAGCCCGTGTTAATCTTCAGTTTAAAAGATTAAAAGATTAGATGATTTAAGTTAGAAATTAGACTTATGTTTGGAAGAAAATTAATTTCAGGATTTTTCCCATGCTGAGCGGCAAATCTTTTTACATCCAGACCTTCGGCTGCCAGATGAACGAGAATGATTCTGAACATGTGGCCAGTCTGCTGCTGGCCGAGGGGGCAGTCAGGGCTTCTTCACCAGAAGAAAGCGACATCATCTTAATCAACACCTGTGCGGTGCGGGAAAAATCAGTGGAAAAACTTTTTTCTTACCTTGGCCGGTTGAAAAAACAGAAGGAAGAGCGCCAGGCCGTAGTGGCCTGTCTCGGCTGCGTGGCCCAGCTTTACCGCGAAAAGCTGCTGCAGAAATTTCCCCAGCTGGATGTGGTGGTGGGCCCGGCTCAGTATGAAGTTCTGCCTGAGCTCCTGCGCCACTCCATCAGGGAAAAGGCGGTGCGTACGGCCTGGAAAAGGAGCTGGAGCGAACTACCTATCCTACCAGAAGCCAGGGAAAGCACCGTCTCCGCTTACGTCACCATCATGGAGGGCTGCGATAATTTCTGCACCTACTGCGTGGTGCCCTTTACCCGCGGTCGGGAAAAATACCGGCCGCTTAAAGCCATTCTCAAAGAAATTGAAGAACTGGCCAGCCGGGGTTACAAAGAGGTTCAACTTCTGGGACAGAATGTTAATTCTTACCGCGACCCGGAAACCGGCGCCGGCTTAACGGAGGTGTTGAAAAGAGTGGCTGAAATCAAAGGAATAGAATGGATCAGGTTTATCACCTCTCACCCGAAAAACTTCACACGGGAAATGGCCAGGACCATGGCCTCGGTGGAAAAAGTCTGCCACCAGCTTCACCTGCCGCTGCAATCTGGCTCCAACCGCATTCTAAATCTGATGAACCGGAATTACACCAGAGAGGATTACCTGGAAAAGATAGACTGGCTCAAATCTCTGATGCCGGACATCAGTCTGTCCACGGACATCATCGTTGGTTTTCCCACGGAAACAGAAGAAGACTTTCAGCAGACCATGGAGCTTATGGAAAAAATAAAATTCACCAACATCTTTTCTTTCCGCTACTCCCCGCGTCCTTACTCAGCTGCCAGCCGGATGAAAGACGACGTACCGGAAGAAACCAAAATAGACAGACTCCTCCGGCTGCAGAACAGGCAAAAAGAAATCCAGCTGCAGCTCAACCAGAACCTGGTAGGGAAAAAATTAAAGGTGCTCTGCCTTGGTCCAAGCAAAAAAGGTCAGCTTTACCAGGGCCGCAACGAAGGCTATCAGGTAGTTAATTTTAAAAGCCAAGAAGACTGCTGCGGGCAGTTTGTGGAGGCGAAGATCACAGGCTGCGGTCCATACAGCCTGCACGGGGAAGTTTCCTGAATGTATTCTCGCCTGATTAATTGCAACATTTGCCTATTTAAGATATAATTCATATCCGTTTTAAGACGAAGAAGGATAAACCAGAGCATGAAAGTCAACGTTTGGAGCACCATCAACCAGCTCAGTAAAGAGCGTGGAGTGGAACCACGGGTAATCGTCAAGGCCATAGAAGAATCCTTGCGTATTGCGGCCACCAAGTTTTTTAAGGACGGTGAGGACATCATCGTTGATTTCAAGCCAGAAAAAAGCGAGCTGAGAGTGTACGTGGTCAAAACCGTGGTGGAAGAAGTTGATGACCCGGCCAATGAAATTTCCCTGGACGAGGCCCTACACCATAATCCAGAAGCCAGACTCGGTGAAAAAATAGAAATAGAGCTGCCCTCAGAAACACTCGGTCGCATTGCGGCTCAGGCGGCCAAACAGGTTATCTTCCAGAAAGTCCGGGATGCGGAGCTGGAGAAAGTTTACGAAGAATTTGCCCCGCGGGTAGGTGAAATAGTCACGGGTGTGGTGCGCCGCTTTGAAAACAACGGCACAGTGCTGGAAGTTAACCGGACAGAGACTTTTCTGGCCAACAAGGATAAATTACCCAACGATGAATTTAAACCCGGAGACCTGGTGAAAGCCCTCATCGCCCAGGTCCAGAAAAATACCCGGGGACCGCAGGTTATCCTAAGCCGGACATCGCCCAGATTCTTGATTAAGCTTCTGGAGCTGGAGATTCCAGAAATCGCTTCCGGAACCATCAAAGTGAAAGATGCCGTGCGGGTGCCAGGAGAGAGGGCCAAGGTAGCGGTCTTCAGCCAGGACAAAGATGTGGACCCGGTTGGAGCCTGTATTGGCGTTAAGGGAAACAGAATCTTGGCTATCTCCAAAGAACTTCAGGGCGAAAAAATTGACATCATAGAATGGTCGTCTGACCCGGTGTCTTACGCTAAGGCCGCCCTGAGTCCGGCCCGGGTGAGCAAAATCACCAACAAGCAAGAAAAAGAAATGGAAGCCCGAGTGGACAGGGAACAATTCTCCTTAGCTATTGGCAAGAAGGGCATCAATGTCAGACTGGCCAGTAAACTGGTCGGCTGGAAAATATCCATAAAACAGGAATAAGCAAAAGAGAGCATGATGGACAAAACTAAAAATAAGCCAGAAAAAGCAAAAGCGGCAGCTCCTAAAAAGAAGGCCGCCAAAGAAGGCACGGCCAAGCCCAAGATAAAAATCCAGATTCAGGAAGGGTCTACAGTCAAAGACCTGGCCGAGCGCTTTAAAATCAAACCCAAAGACCTGCTGGACCACCTGCAGGCGGCCGGTTATGATGTCTCTGCCTCTGACCTGGTGGATGAGGTTCTGCTGCAGGCCATTTCCAAAATCATCAAGGTGGACCTGGAAATGGTCTCTCTGGAGCAAGACATCCGCAAGCTGGCCTTTAAGATGACCGATTACTTGAAGCCCAGGCCGCCGGTGGTGACCATCATGGGACACGTGGACCACGGCAAGACTACCCTGCTGGATGCCATACGTTCCTCCAACATAGCCGAAAGAGAAGCTGGGGGTATCACCCAGCACATCGGTGCTTACCGGGTAAACTACAAAAACCGCTACATCACCTTCATAGATACACCGGGTCATGAAGCTTTCACCCAGTTACGGGCTCGGGGAGCTCAGGTCACGGACATCGTGGTCCTGGTGGTAGCTGCTGACGACGGCGTGATGCCCCAGACGAAAGAAGCCATCAGCCATGCCCAGGCGGCCAACGTGCCGATTATCGTGGCCATTAACAAAATTGACAAACCTGAAGCCAACCCGGAAAGAGTCAAACAGCAGCTGGCCAAAGAAGGCTTGATTGTAGAAGAATGGGGCGGTAAGACCATCTGCGTGGAAATTTCCGCTAAAGCCAAGAAAAACATTGATGAACTGCTGGAAATGATCCTGCTGCTGGGCGACATCCTGGAACTCAAATCCAACCCTTACGTGCCGGCGCAGGGTGTCATCCTGGAGTCAAGGCTTGACCCACAGAAAGGTCCGGTAGGCACGGTCATCGTCCAGCTGGGCACTCTGGAACCTGGCCAGGCCTTTATCTCCGGAACAACCTACGGTAAAGCCCGGGCCATGTTTGATGAGTTTGGCAAACCGGTCAAGAGTGCTGGACCCTCAGTGCCAGTGGAGGTCCTGGGTTTTGAGGATGTGCCGGAGGCCGGTAATTATTTTCAGGTAGTGCCTGACCTGGAAATCGCCCGCCGTATTTCTGAGTTCAGGAAATCCCGGATTAAGAAAGAAACGCCAGAAAAAGAAGTGCCCCTGACGCTGGAGGACCTGTTCAAGAAAATAGAAAAGGGCCAGACCAAAGAACTGCCGGTGATTATCAAAGCTGACGTTCATGGCTCAGTAGAAGTGTTGAAAGGACTTCTGCCTACCCTCAGCACGGACAAAGTTAAGATAAATGTTCTTCAGGCTTCCACCGGAAACATCACCGAAGCTGATGTGCTGCTGGCTTCCGCCACTAAAGCCATCATCATTGGCTACAACGTTAAGGTGCCAGCCAAGATACAAGAACTGGCTAATAACGAGAAAGTAGAAATACGCCTTTATAAAATCATCTACCAGCTAACGGACGACATTAAGAAAGCAGTGGCCGGCATGCTGGAGCCGGTAATCAAGGAAACCTATCTCGGCCGGGCCGGAGTGAAGAAGATTTTCCAGATACCCAAAGTGGGCACGGTGCTGGGCTGTCAGGTGATTGACGGCAAGGTGGTTCGTAACGCGGAAGTTAAAGTCCTGCGCAACAACCAGCTCCTCTACCAGACAAGGATAACTTCTCTTAAACACCTGAAAGACAACGTGATGGAAGTCAAGCAGGGTATGGAATGCGGTATTGGTCTGGAAAAAGTTCAGGATATCCAGCCCGGAGATGTGCTGGAAGCTTTCCTCAAAGAAAAAGTCTCGCCTGAATAAGGCGCTTTTAACATGGTGGTTGGTGTTTTAACTCTGGAATTTTTTCTGGAATATTCTCACTCCCTTAAAGAGAAAAGGAGATTCCTGAACAGCTTCACCGATAGAGTGCAGCACCGCTTTAACGTCTCCATCTCCGAAATAGATTTCCAGGAAAGCTGGCAGCGGTCCAAAATTGCCGTGGCCATAGTGAACAGCCAGATGTCCATGGTGCAGCAGGTCCTGGATAAAATCCTGGAAGAAGCCAGCTCCTGTGCCGAAGCCATACTTTCCGGACACGAGATAAATTATTATTCATAAAGCCGCAGGCAACATGATTAAAGAAGGTTCTTTTCGACCCAAAAGAGTCAGTCATCTGATTCAGATGGAAATCAGTCAGTACTTAATCAATGAATTGCCGGAAATGGTTGGTTTCCTGACGGTGACCAAAGTGGAAATGCCGGCCGACCTGAAAACGGCCACCATTTCCGTCTCCGTGCTGGAGAAAAACAGAAGAGAAGCCGTCCTGAAACTGCTGGAAAAAAAGGCTCCCTACTTCCGCAAACTTCTTGCTTCCAGGCTTAACTTAAGATATAATCCAGAGCTAATTTTTGTTCTGGATACCACCATTGATCAGGTAGAAAGAATAGATCAGTTGCTGGACTTAGTTAAGAAAAATGAGCCAGACAATAAAGAATGAAATCGCCAAAAAAATTTTCCAGGCTAAAAACATTGCCATTGCCTCTCATCTGAGACCCGACGGAGACTCCATTTACACCAGCTTGGCTCTGGCTGAAATGCTGGAGCTGTTAGGCAAAAACGTCCAGGTAGTCAGCCACGACCCGCTTCCCTTCCCGCTCTGTGACTTTCCGGAAATGAAAAGAATCAAGATTGGCCAGATTGAACCGAAAAGCCTGGACCTGGTCATTTTGCTGGAATGTGCTGATGTTTCACGCTCGGGGCAAACAGAAATTAACCATTTGCCGAAGATTAACATTGACCATCACTATTCCAACTCTCCCTACGCCGACCTGAACTGGATTGACCCGGCAGCTTCAGCCGTGGGTGAAATGGTTTTTGAGCTGGCTGAACCTCTAGGCCTTTCCTTAACGCCAAGAATTGCCGAATACCTCTATGCCGCCATTTTTTCTGACACCGGTTCTTTTCAGTTCTCCAACACTACCGGCAAGGCTCTTTATACCTGCTACCGGCTGGTAGAAGCTGGAGCTGACCCTTACCGGGTGGCAGAAAAACTGACGGCCAATAACACGCCAGCTAAAATCAGGCTTTTAGCCCGTGTGCTGAACTCTCTGCAGACCAACGAAAAAGGCGACATAGCTATTCTGAGCATGTTTAAAAAAGACCTGCAGGAAACAGGTCTTAAGGAAGTGGAATTAGAAGATGTCACCACCATTGCCCGCTCCATAAAAGGCGTCAGGATGGTGATTTTCTTTAAAGAAATGGCTCAGGACGTCTTTCGGGTCAGCCTGCGCTCTAAAGGCACGGCTAATTCAGCCCTGGTGGCTGAGTATTTTGGGGGCGGCGGACACATGCACGCTGCTGGCTTTACGGTCTACGGGCCGTATGAAAGGCTGATTGAGGAAATTCCCAGAAAAATAGAGCAGCTTTTAAGCACTATGGCCAATAATCAGAATAATCATTGAAATCTTCCACCTGAAACGAGATATGAACGGCATAATTATAGTTGATAAACCGGCTGGTCTGACCTCCCATGACGTGGTTCTAAAAATAAGAAAATGGCTAAAGATTAAGAAAGTTGGCCATGCTGGAACTTTAGACCCGCTGGCCACGGGCGTGCTGCTCATTACCGT
>JBBIRN010000110.1:0-7333 GCA_037441785.1 Candidatus Aminicenantota bacterium
GAAGATTACCATAAAAGACAGTCTTAACCGCCAGGTCGAAGTCAGGGTGCCAGCGCAGCGGATTATCTGCCTGCAGCCTGAACTTCTCAGAATTCTGGTGGCTCTGGGTGAAGGCGAGCGGGTGCTGGCCGTTGACCGCTTCCCGGTTCGCTACGATCATCTGGCTAAAATTATTTTTCCTGAAGTCAGCAAGTTGCCAGTGGTTTCCGTGACCGGCGAAGATGCCAACTTAGAAAAAATCATGGAGCTTAACCCGGACCTGGTTCTGGTTTCACCATCAGAGCTCAACCTGACCCAGAACCTGAGCCGGAAGCTTAACTGTCCGGTCATCAGCCTGAGTTCCAGTGGCCGGATTGACCGGTTGCTGGAAGAGATAGAAATCTTGGCCCGGCTGACGGGCAAAGAACAACGCGGGGAAGAATTAAAAAATTTTCTGGTGGCTGGCCTGGAAAGCTTGAAGCAGAAGTTAAACCGTCCGGGACTAAAAAAGCCGCGGGTCTATCTGAGCTTCTGGGGTTCACTTCTCAGGTCTCCGGTCAACTATCAGCCGGTGGAACTGGCCGGGGGCTTAAACCTGACCTCGCAGATAAAACCGATCCACCAGGGTTCGGATACGGCCGTGCTCAAGCTGGAAACCCTTTTAAGCTGGAATCCTGACCTTATCCTGGTCCATGGTCTGTATCCGCCAGAAGAAAGAAAAATTACTGTCCAGCAGCTCCTGACTGACCCGGGGCTTCAATACTTAAAAGCCGTCCAGGAAAAGAAAGTTTTTTATACTTTCGGTTTCTGGTACTGGTGGGACCCGGCCCTGGTACTGGTAGAATGTTACTACCTGGCCTGGCTTTTCCATCCAGAAGAAATGTCCGCCGTGGACCTGATGGTAGAAGGTGAGAAATCCTTTAAAAAATTCTATGGCCAGGAAGGTCTCTTTAAAGCCCTCTGTGATAGAATAAAAGCCCATGAATGGTTTAAAAAATAACAAGAGGCAAAAATACCTCCTGCTGGCTGCCTGGGTTTTGCCTTTTATCCTGCTCTTTGTCTCGCTCGGGGTTGGCACTTACAAGATTTCCTGGGCTGAAGTATTCAATACCATCAGGTCAGCCTTGAGGGCAAATCAGAACCTTAATCTTTCGCCAGCTGCAGCCAACATCATTATAAACGTCCGCCTGCCCAGAATTCTTCTGGCCCTTCTGGCCGGGTCGGCTTTTGCCGTCTCAGGAAGCGTGCTCCAATCTCTTTTCCGCAACCCGCTGGTCAACGAATACGTGCTGGGCGTTTCTTTTGGCGCTGGCTTCGGAGCCGCTGCTTCTCTCGTGCTTTTCAGCCGGCAGTTTCCGCCCCAGGTGGCGGCTTTCCTCTTCGGCCTCCTGGCTGTTTTTCTGGTACTGACCATTTCTGAGGGTGCCAGAAACTCTATGATGGCCGTGCTGCTTACCGGCATCGTGGTCTCTGCTTTCTTTCAATCGCTTCTTTCTGGAGTGGAATTCATGGCCAGTCCCTATGCCCTGCAGGCTCTCTTTTTCTGGCTGCTGGGAAGCTTTTCTCAGGTAACCTGGCCAGACCTTCTCTGGACCGGTCCGATGGTGTTCTTCGGACTTTTCCTGTTAATCCGGATGAAATGGCGCATAAACGTCCTGAGTCTTTCTGATGATGAAGCCAGAGCCCTGGGAGTTAACGTCAAAAAAGAAAGGTTCCTGGTCATCGCCCTGACCACTCTGATTACTTCGGCCGTGGTTTCGGTGTCTGGTATCATCGGCTGGGTGGGCCTGATAGTGCCACACGCTGTCAGAGGACTGGTCGGAGCTGATAACCGCCTGGTTATCCCGGTTTCAGCCGGATTAGGAGCCAGCCTGATGCTCCTGGCTGATGACCTGATCAGAGCTTTCTCTCCGTATGAATTTCCCGTGGGAATTATTACAAATTTAGTAGGAATCCCGTTTTTTCTGTACCTGATTAAAAGATCAAAGAAAAGCTGGGGTTAACCGTGCACGTCAGAATAACGCGCCTGGAAATCAGCTATGAGGATTTTAAGCTCGTGGCTGAAAATTTATCAATGCCACCTTCCCGGCTCACGGCTCTTATTGGCCCGAACGGTGCCGGGAAAACTACTCTGCTTAAAGCCCTGGCCGGCCTGCAGAAACTTCCCGGCGGGGCCGTCTACATTAATGGCCAGGACCTCAGCCGGTTAAAAGACTCACAGAGAACCAGGCTGGTAAGTTACGTGCCTCAAGAATTCTCCACTGCTTTTAACTACACCGTGATGGACTTTGTGCTGATGGGAAGAAGTGGCTATCTTAACATTTTTGCTTCACCTTCAGCTTCTGATTACCGTCAGGCTGAAGCGGTCCTTGATTACCTGGGTTTGCAGAGATTCCGGGAAAGAAAATGCCTGGAGCTCAGCAGCGGAGAAAGACGGCTGGTTCTTATCGCCAGAGCCCTGGTTCAGGATACCGAGGTAATCATCCTGGATGAGCCCACGACTTTCCTGGATATAAAACATGAGATGGAAATCGCCGGGCTTTTAAGAAAGCTGGTGGAAGAAAAAAAGAAGACCGTAATTTGTTCCATTCACAGCCTGGACCTTCTGCCCAAACTGGCGGACCAGCTGGTGATGATAAAAAACGGCCGTATTCTGGCCAGCGGACCAACGCCAGAAGTTTTCCGCTCTGACCTGCTGGAAAAACTATTTGATTTTCCTTTAAAAGTAGACCAAATAAACGGCCATGTGGTCGTTTTACGTTAAAAATTATTTGTTCCTAACCAGCAGGCTGAAGTAAGATATTTACTGCCCAGAAGTTAAAAAAAAGGATAAACCAATGAAATCGGTAGACCAGGCTATCTTAAATTCACTCCACGTCAACATGGGTTATAAACCCGGCGAGAAAGTGGCCATCATCAGACAGGACTGGAACCCGAAGTTTGAGGAAAGGTTCCGCCAAAAGTTTGAAGATTCAGCCGCCCTGTGCCACAGGATGTATGAAGTTTTTAAGAAGGCCGGAGTAGAAGTGGAACTCCTGAGTTATGTGCCTGAAGAGCCGCGAAGCGGGGTAGATGCCACGCCTGAACTTTACGAAAAAATTGGCTTTAAAGAAATTATTTTCCTGCCCACAGTCTTTTCCCTGACTCACACCAAATTCCGAAAAACCCAGTCCGAAAAAGGCTCCCGCGTGGCCAGCATGCCCGGTTTTACCCTGGAAATGTTTGAAGAGGGCGGGCCCATGGATGTGGATTACCACCTGCTGCACCAGGAAACCGTGGCCGTGGCGGAAAAGCTCAGACACAGCCGCCTGGTAAGAGTGGTCGCCGAAGAGACCGATATAACTGTTGAAATTGACCCGACCCTGGTCCATGTTTCCAGCGGGCTGCTGACTGAACCCGGGAAATTCGGCAACCTGCCTGGAGCTGAAGCCTATGTGGTGCCAGTTCAGGAAGGGAACACCAACGGCTTCTTTACTGTGCCGGCTGGCTGGGGAGGAGCAGGACCGCTTAAGTTCAGGCTCAAATTTTTCATAGAAAAAGGAAGGTTTGTGGAGGTAAAAGGCGAAACCGAGGAAGCTCAGCAGTATGCGGAAAAGGAAATTAAGCCGCTCATATTTGGTGGGAAGAACTTTGATATTGTGGCCGAGCTGGGAATTGGCACAAACCCCAACATCACGGGCGAGTACGTGGCGAAAAAAGGCTGGAATGCGCTGGTCGCGGAAAAGATTTTCGGCTCTGCTCATTTTGCTAACGGCAACAGCCAGGGCATGGGCGGTCAAAACGACGTTCCTGTGCACATTGACTGGGTGGTACCTGGGGTCAAACTTGAATTCCGGCCTTGAATTCAGTCTGCTTTATAAAGGCCCTGTCTAACTCTTCTGACAATTGACGCTATTCCCGAGTCTGTTTGTCATCAATTTTAATTTGTCTGAGGAAATAAATATTTGTACCATATTGTTGAACGTCCAACATCCAGACAGGAGGGAAAAATTGCTAGTAAAAACCAAACTTAGTACTTCAAAATCAAAACATCTGGTAAAAAGCAACGGCTGTTTAACAACATTTTTTATTTTAAAGAGCAGCAGAGTTGTGGTTTTTATTTTCAGCCTGGCAGCCATACTGCTGGTCACCATCCAGCTTATGGCTCAAGCAAACGTTTCCAACGAGCAGAAGGTTAAACCAGCGGTAATAGCCATCGTGGGCGGGACGCTGATTGATGGCACGGGGAAAGAACCGCTGGCCAACGCCCTCATCATCATTGAAGGGGATAAGATTAAGGCGGTGGGTCCAGCCAGCAAAATTAAAGCTCCTGAAGGTGCCCAAAAAATTGAGGCCGCCGGCAAATGGATTCTGCCCGGGTTTATTGACTGCCACATTCACCTGACCTCCGAAACCTCTGACCTGGAATATTACCGGGACAGCAACAGCCTGGCGACGTTGAGGGCTCTGCAATTGATGAACATGTACCTGAGATGCGGAGTAACGGCGGTGAGAGACGTTGGTTCTCATGTGGAAGCCATGCAGGCTCTCGTTCAGGCACAGAAAAAAGGATACATTGACAGCATTCGGGTTTACCCTTGCGGTGACCTCATCACCATCACTGGCGGACACGGCTACGGCATGCACGGCTCGCTGGCCGTTGACGGACCATGGGAATGGCGCAAAGCAGTGCGCCAGATGTATGCGGCCGGCTTCAAACATATTAAAATTTCTCCTCAGTTTACCCTGGAAGAAGCAAAAGCTGCGGTAGAAGAAGCCAAGATGCTCGGCCTTCATATCACGGCTCATGGCGGTGGCTTTTCTGATACCATGCCACCAACCATGACCAAGGTAGCCATCAAAGCCGGCGTAGAATGCATTGAACACTTGAACGAAATGGATGACGAGACCCTGGATATGATGGCCAGGCACCGGGTTTTCAATGTGCCTACTCTTTACACTTATTATGCCAGCTACCAGCGGAATGATATCAACCGCTTTTTGATTGAAAAACGCCACTGGTCCATGGCCATGCACGAAATGCTGTTCAAGAAAGCCTACAAAAGAAAAATCGTCATGGGCATCGGGACTGATGCCAACGGAGAATACCGCGAGCTTTATCCCCGGATTTATTTTGAAGAAATGAAATATTTTGCCCGCCTCGGCATGAAGCCGATGGAAGTAATAGTCTGCGCCACGAGAAACGGAGCTCGTGTCCTCGGACTGGAAGATGAGCTGGGCACCATAGAAGCCGGTAAAGCCGCTGACCTGCAGATACTAAACGCTGACCCCTTAAAATCATTTGATAACCTGGGCAGTCCGGAAGCAGTCATCCTGAGGGGCCGGGTTTATAAATTCTGATCGACAAATTATTAGACTTTATTAAAACTCGGGTTTATATAACCACATATGACCCATCTTTTGCCCTGCGCGACCTGGTGGCCTTTTCCGTCTTAGCCCTGATTATAATTTTCGGCTTTGTTTATGTCAGGAGAAACTACCGCGAAGAACCTGAGCCAAGTTGAGAAAAGCTGCCCTGAGCTAATTCCCGTAGCCAACACCCCATTAAAACCCAAGCCCCTCAACCTGATGAAGAACTTTCTCTAATTTTAATTTTTTCCTTCTGGAAGTAATTTCCTGGTACAAATTTTTGGCCCGGGAAAAGGTTATAGCACTGAAAGTCAATGGCTCGGCGCCTTTCAGCTCCCCTGACCAGGACTGGCGTTGGTTCGCCGTTTTCCACCGTTAAAGCCGGGAGACCGCGGCTGACCAGGGCTTCCCGCAGAGCAGCCAGGCAGGGATGCTCCGCCACCTGAATCTCATCCTGAGCCATGAGCGGGCCGCCGTAATAATTAAAAATCATCAAGCCTGCCGAACGTCCTTTTTACCGCGCATGGACATCAAGGCTGGCACAAAGGGAATGGCCCGGCCTTTGAGCAGCCAGTGCCAGTAAACCCACTCAAAAGCCAGCTTGGACCAGTGATTGAGGCGAGTTTCTTTGAGCAGCGACATCGGTCCGATGACCGGCAGAGGGAACTTACCGGGCAATGGCTCAACTTCATGGTTGTAATCAATGACCACCGCTTTGCCGAAACCGGTTTCGATGAAACAATTGGCGTGGCCATCAAACCTGATTTCCGCTTTTTGTCCATCTATCTCGGAGAGGATAATTTTATCCAGAATTTCAGAAGCAAAATGCACCACTGAACCAGCTTTGGTCCAATCATTCCCGGCGGCATCACCCAACACAAAAATGTCCGCATATCTTTCTGAGCGAAAACCAGACTCATCCACTGGCACATAATTCATTTCATCGCCCAGGCCCGAGCGCTTGATGAACTCCGCCCCCATGTTGGTGGGAATGGTGACCAGAAGGTCAAAATGAACTTCTCGACCGTCGTAGCAAACGACTTTTCCGTTGACCGGGTCAACCTTCTCGGTCATAAAAAAGCTTTCCACTTCAATCTTCTTTTCAGCCTGAAGGTCGCCCAGGTAGCGAGTGGCCACCGGCCTGGTAAAAGCTCCGGAGATGGGCGTTAGGTAAACAATCCTGATGTTCTCCCGCACTCCTTTTTTCCGGAAAAACCAGTCCGCCAGAAAAGCAAATTCCAGGGGAGAAACGTTGCACTTGATGGGCATTTCGCTGATATGAACAACCAGAGTGCCTTCCTTAAACTCATTCAACTTTTCTGCCAGAGCAGTGGCTCCATCCAGAGAATAATAATCAAAGATGTTCTGCCGCCAGCCATCCAGCATCCCGGGAGTTTCTTCCGGGCAGAGGTGTGTTCCCGTGGCCACCAGCAGCAGGTCATAATTTATTTGCCGGCCGTCTACCAGTTTGACTGATTTTGCCTGCGGTTTTATCTCCTCTATTTCCTTCGTTATAAATTCTACGCCGCGCGGCAGCAGATGGGAACGCCGTCTTACTAAATCTTCAGGATGATACAGGCCAAAAGGCACCAGCAGAAAACCCGGCTGATAATAATGGTTATCATCCTTATCAATGACCGTGATTTTCCAGCCCCGACTTTTAAGCGGGCCAACCAGCTTGTTGGCCATGATGGTACCGCCCGTTCCCGCTCCGAGTATGACCAGGTTTTTCATGATTCACTCCTAAAATAAGCTAATCATCCTCTGATGATTAAAGAACACAGTCTTTTAGAAATTTTTATTATATCTTAAACTCGCTTCATCTTTTAGCCTTAAATCATTGAACAGAAGAAAGTTTTTTAATTTCTACAAACCAGGCTTAGCCCATTTTCATTCTCGCCCTGGTCTTCTCCCCAGCAGTCTTGAAAATTAAAACCAGCCCCATAGTTTTTTTGGTTCTTATCCTCATAAAAAAAATTCACCACCTTAAAACAACTAAAAGGCA
>JBBIRN010000111.1:0-1921 GCA_037441785.1 Candidatus Aminicenantota bacterium
TGAGCGGGAATGACCAGATTCGGGTCACGAAAAAAGAAAGCAAAAGCTGCGGCCAGAAGCAAAAAGAAAATGCTCCCTACCCACCAGCCGGGAATAAGAAGAAATATTCCCAGCAGCAAAGCGGGCAAGATAAAAGTCCAGCCTTCTCTGGCAATTTTCATCTGAACAACTCTCTCCTCCACCTAATTTTACTCTTTATCGGTCAGCAATGAAATAGGCCGCCAGCAACGAAACCTGAGAAATTTTTCCCATGATTTCCGGGTTAAGCCGGAAGATGGTATCGCCAGTGCCATGATAGGCCAGGTGCGGTCCGTTTGAGCCGAGGCTGGCACAGGGAATGCCTTTGAGGAAGAAGGGGGCAAAGTCTGAACCACGAACACCCACATTTCTGATGACGCCTGTGCCTCTTATGATGTTGATTTCCTGATTGGCCTTTTCCACGGCTTCCTGCAATTCTCTGGCTTCTGCGCTTATTCCACACCAGGCTCCGTCTCCTTCGCCTTCCATGTCAAAGTTAAACATGGCCACGACCTTATTGAAGCCGGAGGGTAGATGGTCAACAAAATACGTTGAGCCCTGGAGCCCGAGTTCTTCACCGCCGAACAGCACAAACATCACCGACCTTTTGGGTTTGGGGTTCAGGCTGGCAAAAGCTCTGGCCAGAGTCATCACCACCGCCGAACCACTGGCGTTATCATCGGCTCCGGGGAAGAGCAAGCCCAGGTGTTCACCGCAGTGGTCAAAATGTCCACCGATAACCACTAGCTCTTTCTTGAGTTTCGGGTCAGAACCTTCCACCCAGCCGGCAATGTTGTAGCCAATTCCGTCAGGGAAATGACGGGAAGAGACAGAGTAGGATAGCTTGGCTTTTAACGGGAAAGATATCGGTCGCTTATAAGTTTGCAGGGCCTTTTTCAGCTCGGCGCTGGTAGATTTTATTTCTTTAAAAATCAGGTCAGCCGTTTTTTCTGTAATCATCCCGGGCAAAAACCCGGCTAGCCAGTCACCATTAGGGTTGGCTTGGGCTTCGGGATAAATGTAAACAAGGCCCAGAGCTCCTTTTTCTTTAGCCACCTTCATCCGGGTGCGGTGTTCATCATAGTATTGAAATTCGCGGCGGTTGGGGTCTGGCGTTCCCCGGAAACAGAGCACGAATTTGCCTTTGACCTCCACGCCAGCGTAATCGTCGTAGTTAAGCTCCGGGGCGGAAATTCCCCAGCCCACAAAAACCAGCTCCGCCGTCCTGTCTCCACTATCAGAGTAGAGGAGCGGAAGAAAATCTTTTTCTGGCTTAAGTTCCACTTTCTGGAAATCTTTACCGCTTTCTTCGGGAAGCAAAAGGGTCATTGCGGCTTTATCTATGATGGTATAAGGAGAAGGGTAGGGCAGAAGATAGCCGTTTTTAGGGTCAACGGGTTTCAGACCCCATCCTTTAAACCTGGCCGCAGCCCAGCGAGCAGCTTTGGTATAGCCTTCGTGTCCGGTAAGGCGGCCAGCAAACTCTGGAGAAGCCATGGTCCGGGCCAGTTCATAGGGAAGCATGGGGTTGATATTCTGAACAGCTTTTTTGAGGTGCAGGGGCAGGCTGGTGGCGGCGAAAGATGGCACTAACAATAGAAGGGCCAGGATAACAGAAGACCAGAAGCGGGTTTGTTTTTTCATTCTGAACCTCACCATATTTAATTTAACTCCGGTTAGATTATTCAGTTTTTGATTATAACACAAAGAACAGAACTTCAGGTCAAAATTTGCACAGTAAATATTTGTGTCATATTGTTTTTTTGGAGTTTACCGTGCCAGGAGAAATATTAATCAGCCCTTGGTTGTTGGTGCTCAACTCAGCCGGCCTTTTTTTTTCTTTTTCTTCTTTTTTCGTTCTATTTCTTTTTTAACCGCGGCCTGCAGGACGACCAGGTAATAA
>JBBIRN010000111.1:1959-7330 GCA_037441785.1 Candidatus Aminicenantota bacterium
GACCACGGATTATGGAATAAACAGAAAAAAGGAGCAGCCCCAGGAATAGAAAAAAGTGTAAAAAAGCAAACACCCATTCAAACATCTGGACCAGCTGCTTCCTCTTCTTCCCGGGTCAGGACCTCAACTTTAGTGTTACTATTTTATAAAAAGTATTACTGAAGCCTGGTCACCGAGAGAATGACGATGGGTTCAACAGGGACATCGCGGTAGTTGTAGCGGGTAGTAGTGGGCACGTTGGCAATAGCATCCACCACTTCCATACCCTGGACGACCTTGCCAAAGACCGCATAACCGAAATGAGCCGGGTCGTTGGGCACATGGTCCAGGAAAGGATTGTCTACCAGGTTGATAAAAAACTGGCAGGTGGCGCTGTCTATTTCTGCCGTCCGGGCCATGGCGATGGTTCCGCGCAGGTTTTTAAGCCCGTTGTTGGCTTCGTTTTTAATCGGGGGTTTCTTTTCTGGCTTGGTTTTCAGGTCCGGGGTTAGTCCACCGCCCTGAATCATAAAGCCTTTTATCACCCGGTGAAAGATGGTGCCATCATAAAATTTTTCGTCCACGTAAGAAAGAAAATTCTTCACCGTAATGGGAGCTTTGTCAGGATAAAGCTCGATGATGATATCACCCTTGGTGGTTTTCATCAGCACCCTGGGGTTGGCGGCCATTAAAGTGCCGGCGGAAAAAACCAGAAAGACCAACAAAACAACCAGAGTTATTTTCTTCATTTTTTTACCTCCAGCAGAAGAATTAAAATATCAGAATAAAAAATATTAATCAAATGAAAATATTTTGCTTAGAAGCGGGTCAGAAAGCATCACGGTTAAAGAAAGCTAATCACACGCCCGCAAGTTGCAAGTGGTTATCAGGTGTGGTATAAGCAAAAAGAAAAGGCTGGACGGAGGCTTAAGATGAAAACTAGGCTGTTAGTGGCCCTCGGGCTTTTAATTTTTACTTCAGGCCTGCTCCTGGCTGATGGGCACTGGGAATTTAACTTCCATTATTCGCGCTGGACGCTGAACGTGGTGAAGGGGCTGGTGGAAAACATGGTCAGCGATGCTCTGGAAAGTGACCTGAAGGACAGGTTTTTGCAGCAGATTCAGGCTGACCATCCCGGGCTGGTGGAGAGCGGTTATAGCCAGACAGTGGTTTTTGATGCGCCCGGGTACAACCTGGGTTTTGAGGTGCGTTATTATCCTGGTGGCCAGAAGGGGGCTTTTAGCCTGGGCCTGGCGGTGGAACAATCTAACATGAAGATTTCCTTCCCGGAAATTTCTGCCAACCTGGACCTCACTGACACCAGTAGTGGCCAGACGGCCCATTTTACCGGTCAGGCTGGTGGTGAGTTTCTGATTAAACCTCTTTCTTTTCACCTGAATATGCGCTGGGATTTATTGCCCACCAAGGTTGTCTCTCCTTATTTTTGCCTGGGAGCCGGTGTTTCTACCGGCAAGAGTTTTCTGGATGCCAAGTACAGCTACCATTATACGGGCCGGCTTGACCTGCCCGACGGTTCTTCTGAAAATTATTCTGACTCTGAGACCAAAACTCTCCGGCAGATCAAAGAGGAGAACCTGGCTGAGGGCAAAAGCTGGCCGCTCAATTTTGTTCCCATACTCCAGCTTAACTTCGGGCTGCGTTTCCTCCCGACGCCGAACCTGAGACTTGTGCTGGATGCGGAAATATTTGATGGTTTCCTTTTCCGGGGTGGCGTGTCGTTCAGGATTTAGTTTAAGCAAAAGCAATTTTGTCAGGAAGTTAACCCAGGGACTTCCGGCCTGATCAGGGGGTTGGTTCGGTAATTTTCTTTTTTGAGGTTCATAATTTATCGGTGGACCCAAGAGATCAGTATATTTTTTTTAAAAATGTAAATTTCTTAAATTAAACAATTCAGAATTTTTTTAGGTCTCTGGGTAAACAGAAGACAGGTTCTAAAACCGCGAATTCCTCTTTGCTTTTGTTCAAAACTGGGGAATGAAGGCGAACCGGGCTGATAACCAGGCTGCTCCGGACGAGGATAAATTTCATGCCCACCGTTTTCTTTCTTTTAGAGGCAAACTAAAAATTTCTTTTCCTCATAGCCGGCTTTTATGGTAAATAATAAAACCTGTGTATAAAAAATTCTGGAGGGTGAAAATGAGAAATAAAGCCTTAAATCGTCAGTTTGGTATTTTTGTGGCTGTTATTCTTCTCGGTTTATTTTTATTGCCTTTTAACCTGCCCGCTCAGGGAATTCCTTCCGCCGACCAGCAGAAATTGCTGTCTGTCTTTCATTCCATTTCCAGCCATCAGCTTTATAATTACGTGGTGGAACTTTCTTCCGAAAAATACGGCGGACGCCTGACTGGAACCAGGGAATATAATGAAGCGGCAGCCTGGGTTTCTTCCCTTCTTTCCAGTTGGGGAGTTGAACCGGCCGGGGATAATGGTACTTACCTTCAGGCTTTCCCCAACCCCTATACTCTGGTTCTTGATAAGGGTGAAGTCTCCATGGTGATTGACCTTTCCCGCAGCGGGGCCAGGGTACCGGCCACCATAAAAAAATATTACCGTTACGAAGATGAATATTTGCCTGGCGGAACTTCAGGTTCAGGCGAGGTTACGGCTGAAGTTGTCTATGTTGGCTATGGGATTACCGCGCCGGAACTCGGCTATGATGATTACCAAGGAGTAGACGTGCGGGGCAAGATAGTGCTCATGGAAAACGAAGTACCCTTCAACCCGGACCAAAACCCGGAGACCTTTAAGAAATGGAAGCCATATTCCTTTCATCAGTACAAGCTGAAAAATGCTGTGGCCCACGGGGCTAAAGGTCTGCTTTATTTTTATGGTCCGATTGTCAACCCCAACAACGATTACGTGGAAGGATTTGTTTACAGCCATGTCGGCCAGACAGTGGTGGATGATATTTTTGCTGGCACCGGAAAAACTTACCAGGCGACCGTAGAAAAAATCAGAAGCACCTTAAAACCGCAGTCCTTTAGTACGAGGAAAATTTTCACCATCAGGAATAAAACCGAACATCATCCAGAAGGAACTGGCTACAACCTGCTGGCCAAGATTACTGGCACGGACCCAGCGCTTAAGGGTGAGGTCATCATCATCGGCGGGCATCTGGACCATGTCGGTCGCTGTCCGGAGTTGATGCCTGGAGCCAACGATAATGCCTCGGCGGTGGCGGTCATGCTGGGCCTGGCTAAAGCCCTCAAAGATTCACCGGTTAAACTTAAGAGAACGGTGATTTTTGCCTTTTTTGGCGCAGAAGAACAGGGGGTTAAAGGTTCAGAGTATTATCTGGAACACCCTGTGTTTCCTCTGGAAAAAACGGTGGCCCTGCTCAACCTTGATGGAGTGGGGCAGGGCGAGAAGATATTTGCTCTGGCGGGGAAGAATTTTCCCTGGTTGTTCGAACCAGTGGCCAGAGCTAATCAGACTTTTGTCCACCGGGAGCTGCAAACCAATTACTGGGCTAATTTAACCCGACCGCGGCTGGATGCGGCCAGGTTTATGGACCAAGGAATTCCCTCTCTGTCGTTTTCTGTTTTTGGTCTTAACCTGCCTTATCCGACTTACCATAATACCAGAGACAGGGCTGAGCTTATTAACCCGGAGATACTGGAAGACCTGAGCCGGATTCTTTTTCTGGCGGTGACAGAACTGGCCAACGCGCCACTGGATAGAACTAAATAATTCTCAGTTGGTATTTGGCTGGCTTCAGGCCAGCCCGGACTTCAAAGGTGAAGCTCAACAGTGTCTTCGTCGTTCAGCAGGTAGTCCCGCGTCACCCGCCAACCCTGGATGGTGCCTGATTTGTTCCACACCCGGGCGTAGTTGAGCTTTTCGGCAAAGTCCTTGTGCACCAGCCGGGCCAGGTCCAGGATGTTTTGACCTTTTTTCAGGATGAACGGGGATTCATAATCCGGCTTTTTACCCGGGATTTTGCTGTAGATGCGAACAATCTGGAGCAGGTCAAAAATCTTTTTTTTCAGGGCAGCAAGATTTTCTCCAGTGCGGGCCGAGACAAACAGATATTCCACGGGCAGGTTGAACAGAGTGGTCAGTTCTTCCCTGAGGAGTTCAGGTTCAGAGAGGTCGCTTTTGTTTAAAACCACCAGGCTCCTTTTAAGAAAGGGAAATTTATCCGGCGGAATTTCTGCCTGTTGCGGGACAGGTTCAACCTTTTTTTCTTTCAGTCGGTTAAGGAGCATTTCCAGGTTTTCAGCCGTCTGGCCATCTGAAGCATCTAGAACCAGAAGCACGGCCTCGGCACTTTTGATCATTTCCGCCAGCCAGGTTTCAAAATAATCTGGCGTGATAGGCGGGGTATCTATCAGCTGTATCTTGATGTTTTCGTAAGGCATCATAAAAGGAGCTGCTGTTTTGGTGGTGAAAGGGAATTCAGCCACTTCCAGCTCCAGGCCGGTGAGGGCGGAAATGAGAGATGATTTCCCGGAGTTGGGCGGGCCGATAACTATCACCTGGCCGGCCCCGGATTTTTCGATTCTGAAGAGCTGACCTTTTTTGGCTGCCGAAGGCCGGCGGGCCATTTCCTCTTTGAGTTTGGCAATCTTGGAGCGGTACAGGCCAATCAATTTTTCTGTGCCTTTGTGCTTGGGAATGATGGAGAGAAGTTTTTCCATGATGGCTATTTTTTCTTCTGGAGTCCTGGCTTCGCGGAGAGTTTTTTCCACTTCAAAGTATTCTGGAGGCAGGTTGGCCGGCACTTTTTTCCTCCTTTTCCCTGCTTATTTTAAACAAATTTGTCTTAAAACTTAAGCCCGAAAAAAGCAGCCGGGCGGGTTTTCTGCTGGTAAAGATATTGAAAGAAAGCCAAAAATTGGCTTTTTTCAGAAGAGCCTTTGGCCTGGCTTTTCTAATTATTTGATTATAATATAATTAGCTTCTCAAAAGGCTGCTCGCCAGGGCAATAAATTTCTTTACTTTAAGACTGATTTCAGCTATAATTATCCTGAAAATGCCTAACGGGTTATGTCAGACTTCCTGCCACCATAACCCTCATATTTTCCGGATAAGGATTTAAGATGAAAGACGAAAAATATACAGCAGAAAGTATAAAAGTTTTAAAAGGACTGGAAGCCGTCCGGAAGCGGCCGGCTATGTACATCGGCAGTACCGGTCCGGAGGGTTTGCATCATCTGGTTTACGAAGTGGTGGATAATTCAGTAGACGAAGCTCTGGCTGGATTCTGTACCCGGATTGATGTCATCATCCACGTCGACAACTCCGTGACGGTCATTGACGACGGCCGCGGCATTCCGGTGGAAATGCATCCCAAAGAAAAGCGGCCGGCTCTGGAAGTGGTTCTGACAGTGCTTCACGCGGGCGGCAAATTTGACGATAAGACTTACAA
>JBBIRN010000112.1:0-7271 GCA_037441785.1 Candidatus Aminicenantota bacterium
AACCCGCCCACCCCTGAATTAATAATCAGATTGACCATCAAACAGGTCTAGCCGTCCGTAAAGCAGAAAAAAACAACTTTTCAGAAGACTCCAGTCCGGAGTGGCTCTTTTCTAAAATTGGCACTTGACAAGCGGGAAAAAATAAATATTTTTTTGCTGGAGGAGTAAATAAGCATGGAAGAAATCGAAATCTACAGCTGGGCGACACTTGATGCTATCAAAAAAGCAGCCGACATTATTGAGACAGTCGGCAATCTTCATTCAACTCACGAAATGTCTGTTTTCTGTGTCATTGAAGATGACTACCTTGAACTCTGTTACAGTGACACCTCAAACAACTACCTGCGACGTTACGATGATGAGGAAGAATTTGAGGCCGCTATTGAAGAAAGAAGGGAAGAACTGGACGAAGCTAATTACGAGGACG
Source organism: Candidatus Aminicenantota bacterium (assembly GCA_037441785.1). Lineage (GTDB taxonomy): Bacteria > Acidobacteriota > Aminicenantia > Aminicenantales > Saccharicenantaceae > Saccharicenans. The sequence continues at coordinate 428 of JBBIRN010000112.1, forward strand.
AAGATTTCGAGGAAGATTACGAGGAAGAGGAAGAAGACCTGGATTTTGAGGAAGAAGACGATTATTGATTGAATTTGGTCTCTTTTTTAGTCAATTCTTCTTTCCATCTGGTCAGCAACTGAAAAGCCTGGAGAGGGGTCAGGTTTTCCAGGTCAAGTTCTTTTATTTTTTCTTTTATTTCCTCTAAGTAGGCCCTTTCCTGGTCATCAGGAAAAAGCCAGAGCTGGGCTTTGTTCTTCTGGTTAAACTGATGATAGGCCAGACGGGGCCGGCCCTGGTCATCAAATTCCTGTTTTTCCAGGTTGAAAAGAATCTCCCTGGCCCTTTTTATGATTTCTTCTGGCAGGCCAGCCAGCTTGGCTACCTGTAAGCCATAGCTGCGGTCCGAAGGACCAGGTTGAATTTTCCTGAGAAAAATCACCCGATCCTGCCATTCTCTCACGGCCACGTGATAATTTTTTATACGCGGAAAATTCAGCGCTAATTCTGTAAGCTCATGATAATGAGTGGCAAAAAGGGTTTTTGGCCTGATCTGTTCTAACCCGTGCAAATATTCGGCAATGGCCCAGGCGATGCTCAAGCCGTCAAAGGTACTCGTCCCCCGGCCAACCTCATCCAGAAGAATCAGGCTCCGGTCCGTAGCATGGTTCAGGATGTTGGCGGTTTCCACCATTTCCACCATGAAAGTTGATTGACCGGCTGTCAGGTAATCGGTCGCTCCTACCCGGGTAAAAATTCTGTCCACCAGGCCGAGACGGGCTTCGCTGGCCGGGACAAACGAACCCATCTGAGCCAGGATACAGATTAAAGCCACCTGCCGCAGGTAGGTAGACTTTCCGCCCATGTTGGGACCGGTGATGATCAAAATCTGATGGTCACTGGCATCAAGATAGGTATCGTTGGGAATAAATGGATCCTTCTGCACCACTTCCAGCACCGGATGCCGCCCGCCGGTTATGCTGATAATCTCTCCTTCATCCACTACCGGACGGCAGTAATTCCTCTGGTGAGCCAGCTCGGCCAGGCTCAGGATAACATCCAGTTCAGCTACGTTCATGGCAATCTGCTGCAACCTCGGGACTTCCTGGCTTATTCTTTCTCTTACCTGAAGAAAAAGCTCATATTCCAGCTCGTTCATCCTGGCTTCTGCCCGCAAGACTTTTTCCTCATATTCTTTAAGCTCCGGGGTGATAAATCTTTCGCTGTTAACCAGCGTCTGTTTCCTTTCGTAATCTTCTGGTACCAGGTGGAGATTTGGTTTGGTGACCTCAATATAATAGCCAAAAACTTTGTTGTACCTGACCTTCAGGGAAGCAATTCCGGTCCTTTCTCTTTCCTTTCTTTCCAGCTGGGCGATAAAACTTTTTCCGGAATGACTGATTTTCCTCAATTCATCCAGTTCTGCATTGAAACCATCCTTAATTATCCCGCCTTCCTGCAGCAGGTAGGCTGGCTCATCAAGGATGGCCCTTTCAATCAGCTTGGCCACCTCCTCGGCATTGTCCCATTTTTCCTTTAATTCACGGAAAAAGGTGGCGGAAAACCCGGGCAGTTGAGACTGTATTTCTGGCAGCGGTTGAAGCGATTTTTTCAGGGCTACCAGGTCCCGGGGGTTGGCCGCCGCCAAAGAAATTTTACTGGCCAGTCGCTCTAAGTCCAGAATTCTTTTAAGCTGATTTCTTATTTCCTGCCTGAGAACAGGTTTCTGCACCGCTTCCTGCACGGCTTCCAGACGCCGGTTAATCTCCTGAACATTCAGCAAAGGATGCAGAAGCCAGTTTTTAAGAAGCCTTAAGCCCGGGGAAGTCACGGTAAAATCAATTACTCCCAGAAGCGATTCTTCTACCTGGCCGTTTCGGAGATTTTTCACCAGCTCTAGGTTGCGCACGGCGATTGAATCCAGAATCATGTATTCCCGGCTGGTGATTGAAGAAAGCTTTCTTATAACATTGGCTGATTCGCGGCGATTTCTTTTTAAATAGTAAAGCAGAGCGCCGGCCGCGGCCACGGCCAGAAATTTACCTTGAAGGCCAAAGCCTTCCAGCGAAGCAACCTGAAAATGTTCGGTAAGATTACTCAGGGCCTGAGCATAATCAAAATACCAAGGTTCTACCGGACTGAGAGCCAGGCCGGAAAGCTCAGCATTTTCCAGCAGTTTTCTGAGGCCATTTTCCTGATCGGCCGGAAACACCACCTCCTTGGGCGAAAATCTGAGTATCTCATCCTCAAGGGTTTTTCGTTCTTTAAGACTGCCCTCCAGAGCACTTATTTTCCCCGCCAGCAGGTCGGCAAAAGCCGCTCCCCACCTGCTTTCATCGTGGTAAACGGCCAGAAGACTGAAGCTTTCATCCCGTTCCAAGCTGTCAATTTCTACGGCCGTGCCCGGGGTTAAGATTTTTATGACCTCCCGCCTGACCACTCCCCTGGCCTGCCGGGGATCTTCCACCTGCTCGCAGATAGCCACCCGGTAACCGGCTTTCAGCAACCGTGCCAGATAAGAGGTCACAGCATGGTAAGGGACGCCGCACATAGGTACGTTTTGCCTGGAAGTCAGCGCCAGCCCCAGCACCGCGGCACCTACCTGTGCATCCTCATAAAACATCTCATAAAAATCACCCAGGCGAAAGAAAAGCAGGCAGTCCCGGTACTGGGATTTAATCCGGTGGTATTGCTCCATCATCGGGGTTAAGGATTCGTTCATCTTTTTCATGGCCTGCCCTTAAAATAAACTATATTATAGCAGCTTATCTTCTGGCAACTTATTATTTAGTCCCGACATATTGATTGACAATTTTTCTGATTAGATTTAGTATAAAAACTAAAAAAATCAAGGATTGTTTGGCCATGAATGTTCCCATGCTGCTAACCATCATGCGGCTGATTTCAGTCCCCGTGCTGATCGTCGTGATGCTGAGCCACTTCTCCGGTCAGGAGGTTGTCGCTTTCATCATTTTTGTTTTCGCCTGCCTGACCGACATGCTGGATGGCTTCTGGGCCAGACGCAAACAGATGACTTCGGTCATAGGCTCGCTCCTTGACCCCATGGCCGACAAACTACTTATTACCTCCGCCCTCATCGTTCTGGTGGAAAATCACGTGGTTCCCGCCTGGATGGCCATAATAATTATCGGACGGGAAATTGCCGTGACTGGTTTTAGAGCTATTGCCTCTTCCCGGGGCTATAACATTCCCGCTTCAGGCTGGGGCAAAGTCAAAATGATTCTGGAAACTGTTACTATTGCCATTCTCATCCTGGGGCCCCATTACCTGGGAATTCTTTATCGCCTAGCCCACAGTCTCGGTCTATGGCTGATTGTGATTATGGCTCTCTTTTCTGCGGTTGAATACTTTATCCGCTTTGGGAAAAAAGTTTTATCTGAATCAACCACCTGAAGTAACCTGACGGTATTTTTCCAGCCCGGCCATATCTTCTATGTTATAAAGTTCCGGGACTTTACTCCAGTGGCGCGTGGTTTTTCTGAGCAGTCCGGTTAAAACTTTTCCGGGCCCCAGCTCCACTATTTCCTCCACTTCCCATTCTGCCAGCCGTTGCATGGAAGGATACCAGAGAACAGTGGAGATAATCTGCTTGCTCAGAGACTCTCTCACCTCAGCCGCGGTGCGCATTTCCCGGGCCGTGTAATTAGAAATAACCGGAAATTCCGGGTCCTTTATTTCCACTTTTTCCAGGTCAGCCAGTAATCTATCCGCCGCTGGCTTCATCAGTGAAGTATGAAAAGGACCGCTGACCTGGAGATAGACGGAACGCGGGGGCCGCATGATTTCCAGGGCTTCAGCCACGGCTTCTGTTTCCCCGGCAATGACAATCTGTTCTTCAGAATTCCAGTTAGCTATCTGAACTACTCCCTTTGTTACCTTGGCCAGCGAATTTTCCACCGTTTTATAATCAAGGCCCAGCACCGCGGCCATAGTGCCAGTCCCTGGAGGCATAGCTTCCAGCATATAACGACCGCGGCTGGCTACCAGGCGGAGGCCGTCAGCAAAACTCAGACTGCCAGCCGCGACCAGAGCTGAATATTCTCCCAGGCTGTGACCGGCAGCCACTTCTGGCTTCATTCCGAGCAGTGTATAAGCTATGTAACTCACTGTTAGCAAAGCCGGCTGGGTGTTGGAAGTCAAACGCAGCTGGTCCTCAGGGCCAGCAAAACATAAACTGGAAAGTGAGAACCCCAGAAGGTCATCAGCCTGAGCAAAAATAGTTTTAGCCACCTCACTTTTTTCATAAAAATCTTTGCCCATACCAACGTACTGGGAACCCTGTCCAGGAAAAAGAAAAGCCCGCTTTTTCATTTTCCCTCCTGTTTCTCAAATTTTTTCAGACAATCTGAATTAATAATTATCTCAGCCCGTTGTCTCAATTCCTGCATCCATGCTTTGATTTCTTTGCTTCTCTTTATCTTCTGCAATTTCCCCTCCAGCTCGCCCAGCACCTGTAATAATTCAGCCGGGGTCTGCCCTCTGGCTTTCTGCTCAGGAATATACTCGTTCTGGTAATATTCTTCAATCTCTTTCAAAGAAACGTAAGATTTCGCGGTAAACCTGGAGCCAATAACTCTATCAAACAGAATTTTCCCTTCCAGATAAAGCCTCAAATCAGTTTCTGTCAGGCCCAGTTCCAGCAACTGTCCGTTAAAAATCTGCTCTCCCATTCCTTCCTTTATTTGTTTTAACTCCTGGCCAATTTCCTCCTCCGTGACCTTAAGCTGTTCTCGGACAAGTTCCCGCACGAGCATCTGGTCAATAAAACTTTCTAAATACTTCTCCTGCCGGTCATAAATTCCTTTCTGCGCTTCAGATACCAGGTCAAAAGCTCTCATGACCTTCAAATCAAAAAGAGTAACCGGTTTTTCGTTGACCGTGGCCACCACACAGTTTACCGGCACCTGTTCCCCCAGAGAAACAAGGCTAAGGCTGCCCATATAAAAAACGAACAAAACCAGTAGCCGGAAAAAATGGTGCTTAATTTGTCCTTCTGCCTGCATCTTAACCGCCTAAAACATATTTCCAATAGAGAGGAAAAACAGTGGCCGCCATTTGCCATCGGGTGGATTAAGATTCCAGCCCATATCAAAGCGAACCGGACCCAGCGGCGTACGGTATCTCAAACCCAGACCAACGGCCTGCTGGAGCTTAAAAAAATTGAAATCTCCGGGTTCAGCAAAAACATTGCCCACGTCATAAAACACCGCACCGTAAAGATTGGGCAGGCTTTTGAACATCAAGAATTTGGTTTCCATGTTGATCAGGAAAATATTTTTCCCGCCCAGCGGCAGACCCGATTCCGGGTCTTTAGGACCAAGTCGTTCAAACCCTGTTCCCCGAAACGAATTACTGCCGCCACCGAAAAATCTTTCCGGGATGGGTACCAGTCCCCAAGCTGTTCCCAGACGGATAGTGGTATAAAAATCAACGCTGGTGGCCAGCGGGTAAAAATACTGAAATTTGCCGAATAGTTTTCTGAAATTTGATTCCGTCTGGAAAAGAGGATAGGCGCGTTCAAAAGCCAGGCTGAAAAAATAGCCCTGCCTGGGGTTAAAAGTATCATCCCGGGTATCCTTTATCAGGGTCGCTGAGCCGAAAGCGATGGAATAAGGCAATCTTTCACGTTCCACCTGGGACTCAGAAATCTTTAAATTGGTCAAACGTGTCTTTAAGGCTCCAACCGAGAGCAGTAGGCTGAAATTGGCCGGCAATCCCCTTCTGGTCGAAGCCACAAAACCACGACGTTCATAACTAAAGCTCGTACGGTCTTCCTTTTCTACATAACCACTCAGATAAGTCCTCATCTTCAACCCGAAGATGTAGGGTTGTTGCCAGGTAACCACCAGCCTTTTTTCAGCCAGAGAAAACTGCCCCACAAAACTCAACTGGCTGGCATTACGGAATAAATTGTACCGCACGTACTCAGCCGTAATCCTCGGGCTAAACTGGTTTTCCCAGAGCACGGCCGAGCGAAGCTCCTCTCTGGTTTCCAGGCCAAGTCCCAGGCCGGCAAAATTCTGCTCTCCTTCTTTAACCTGGATAGAAAGGTTCAGGGTTTGGTTGCTGGCTGGTACTTCTTCAATTTTGACTTCTGAGAAGACCCCCAGGCTATCCAGCCCGCGTCTGGTTTCCAAGAGTTGTTGATAAGAAGCCCAGTCTCCCGGTTTTAACCTTATCTCTCTTTGAATTAACCGCCGACTGGTTAAGCGGTTGCCAGCAATAAAAACATTTTCCACTCTGTATCTCTTGCCTTCATCTATCTTAATCACCACATCAACGTTATTGTTTTTATCGGGCACGACCTCAAGGTCAAACTGCACCCCCCGAAAGCCCTGATTCAGGTAGAACAGGTTGATTCTTTCCAGGTCTTTCTGCAAGGCTGGACGGTAATAAGGCTGCCCTGGACGTGATTCCATTTCTTTTATGATGTCAGCGGAATTAAGCAAATTAGCACCTTGGATTTCCAGATTTTTTATCAGCTGACGTGGTCCCTCTTCAATATAATAAACGGGCTTGACCGAACTGTCCTGTCTGATAAAGTTAAGTGCTGCCTTGGCCTGCGGGAATCCCTTGGTTTCATAAAAAAACTTGATCTTATCTATCAGCTCATAAAGTTCCTGGCCATCCAGGTAGGGGAAAAAAAGAAATTTACTGGGAAGGCCGAGGTTCTTTTTAAGTTCGCTTTCTTTAAAAGTGAGATTGCCCTTAAAGGCGATGGGTTTAATCTTAAGCCGCGGACCCGGAGTCACCTCATAAACCGCTCGCAGCTCCTGCTCTGTCCTCTCCAAGTGCGGCCGAACGCTGGCAAACAAATAGCCTTTTTTTCTCAATTGTTTTAAAA
>JBBIRN010000113.1:0-7213 GCA_037441785.1 Candidatus Aminicenantota bacterium
CGGAATTTATTTATATTCTTAGAAAATCTCTTTCTTGGCTTGATGATTATTTTCACGAAGGAACCTTTCTGACGCAAAAGGGACAACTTCTGGAAGTCCAGGAAAAAGCAGAAAAAAGATTGCTGAAATTATCTGATAAACCTCTTCTACTCCGTCGGCTGGAAGAGGGTCGTTTGGTGGCCCGCCAGTTGATCCTGGTAGGCGGAGAAAATGTCAGATGGCTGGAGGTGGCGGGGCAGGTGATGCTTTTGGAAGTTATCTATCCGCCCAACTCCAACGTCCTGGACCGTAATTCGCGCTTTAACCGCTGGATGGTCAGGGTTTCAAGAGAGGAGCTGGAAAAGAGCCTTCTGCGCTATTATCCCAAGCTTGGCCGGTTGGTAGACATAAAAGTGCTGAGAAGAGGACGTTCTAATCGTGTGGTGGAGTTACAGGTCCTGGGCACAAATCAAACCGTGACCGTCTTCGGGCTGCGGATAAAATGGGTGCTTAACCTCCGGGATACGCTGTTTTTTGTTGACCGGGAATTCGGGCCGGATGGAGGCATTTCATATTTTATTTTCACCGGTCGGGGCTGGGGCCATGGAGTTGGCCTCTGTCAGGTTGGAGCCTATGGTATGGGCATAGCCGGAGCCACTTATAAGGAGATACTCGCTCATTATTACCGGAATACAAAGGTGGAAAAGATTCAAGAGAAAGGTTCGGGTTCATGAATAAAAGCCCGGGACATCCCGGCAGAAACTAAAATTTGTCTGATTCTTTTGTGTTTCTTCTCAGGGCCGCGATTTTATGCCAAAAATTTGTTTTTGGGCAAGATATAACCCGGCTTCTTTTCTGAAGCTGGGAAAATTTCTGGTTTTAAAAAGCATTTTTCTTCAGATACTTTAAAAAACCCATTTTTTTAAACCATAGTCCGTAGCGTCTGATAAACCTGGTTTCTTTGAACCAGAGAGGGCATTTTTTAGTTGACAGCCTTCTAAATTAAAAGTAAAAAGAAACTTCTAGTGCTTAGGATTTTGACCTGAAATTATTTTTGGGAGAGAAAATCACTGATGAGTTACTGGCAGGTTATTTTCATGGGAATCTTACAGGGTGTGGGGGAGTTTTTACCCATTTCCAGCTCCGCCCATCTGGCTGTCTTCCCTTATCTTTTTAACTGGAGTTATCAGGGACTTTCCTATGATGTCATGCTCCATTTAGGAACACTGCTGGCTGTGCTTTCAGTCTTCTGGAAAGACTGGCTAAAAATCATCAAACAGGGTTTGACTCAGCCTTCTTCTGACGACGGCAAACTTCTCTGGTACCTAGCCCTGGCTTCAGTACCGGGGGCGGTGGCGGGTTATCTGCTGGAGGATAAAGCAGAGACTGTTTTTCGGGAACCCGGGATTATAGGTTTAAGCCTGCTGCTTTTTTCTGTTTTGATTTTTCTGGCTGACCGGAAAGCAGCTAACCAGAAAGCTCTGCCGGAAATAACCTGGAAGCATGCTCTGCTGATTGGACTGGCGCAGAGCTTGGCCATCATTCCGGGAGCCTCACGTTCCGGTATGACCATCATGGCGGCACTTTTCCTGGGCTACCGGCGGGAAACCGCGGCCCGTTTTTCCTTTCTGCTGTCCACTCCGATCATCGCCGGTGCCGCTCTGCTCACTTTGCCCAAGGTTAGCCTGGCCCAGGTTAACGGCCCCTTCCTGACGGGCCTGGCCGCCTCTACTCTTTTTGGCTTTCTCTCCATTAGGTTTTTGTTAAGCTACTTAAAGAGCAAAAATCTCTTTCCTTTCGTCATCTACCGGGTGCTGCTGTCCCTGGTCATCTTTGCCCGTTACCTCTGAGGCAATTCGCCAGGTTGACTAAAGCGGGGGACTTCTCTAAAATACAGGCTAAATTTAACCAGCTAGTTGGAGGAAAACTTGAAAAACAGAGCTCTGGACCAAAACCGTCAGGAAGCCAGAGAATACCAGACCAGGTATTCCGGCCTTTTTTTCAAAGCCAAAAAAGTCCTGCTGGAGAAAAAATCAAAATTCCAGCGTATAGAAATCATTGAAAACCAGTTTTTCGGCAAAGTTCTTTTTCTTGATGGCCTGGTGCAGACCACGGAAAAAGATGAATTTTTCTATCACGAGATGCTGGTTCATCCAGCCCTGGCCTGCCATCCTCATCCGGAAAGAGTTTTGATTATCGGCGGTGGCGACGGCGGAGCTCTGAGGGAAGTTTTGAAACATCCGGTCAAGAAGGCCTGGCTGGTAGAGATAGACCAGGAAGTTATCAGAGCCTGCGAACAGCATTTTCCCTGGCTGGAATCAGCCCTGGCTGACCCGCGGGCTGAGCTGGCCATCGCCGACGGCTTTGATTTTATCCAGCAAACCAGGGACCGGTTTGATGTAATTATTGTTGATTCTTCTGACCCGGTGGGGCCCTCCGCCATTCTTCATGCCCGGGATTTTTACCAGAAATTGAAAAAGGTTTTAAAGCCAGATGGTATCATTGCCGCTCAGGCTGGTTCGCAGCTCCTGCACCTGGAAGAACACGGACAAAAACACCGTTTTCTGAAAAAGATGTTTAAACATGCTCTCTTCTACTTCGGTCCTGTGCCCACTTATCCGGTGGGTACCTGGTGTTACAATTTTCTGTCTGATGTTATAGACCCGAGAGAAGTAAAAGACCTGAGGATTCCGGCCGGGCTTAAATACTACAACCCGGAAATACACGCCGCCGCCTTTGCCCGACCGCAGTTTTTCCTGGAAAAACTCAGGTAGAAAAACCTGGCCGATAAAATAAATTTAAGCTCAAGCTACTTTTTGGGCAGTTCTTCCAGAATTTGCTTCATCAGCTTTTTGTCTTTCGGGAACTGACCGACAGCTGTTAATCTCTGCAGCAGCAGGGCCCAGTTTTTATCCATGGCGAATACTTTCCGGAAAAGCGGCAGGCTTTCTTTTACTCGGCCGGTGGAAGCCAGGGTCACGGCTGGCCAGAAAATCATCTCCGGGTTTCCGCTGTAAAGTTCCATGGCCCGGGCGTATTCTTTAAGGGCTTCTTCCACTTTATTTTGCGTAAGGTATTCATCGCCCTGGTTCATGTGGTTATAAGCTTTGGCAATAGTCAACAGTCTTTTCAGTTCTTCTACCGGCTGAGGGTGGTCCTCTACCCGCAGGTCATAGACCCGGTCCTTCCACCAGACGCCAGAGGACTTGCCTTTAACTACCAGAAGGGCAGCCGATTGTTTTCCCCTGATATCTCCGCCTTCTTTTTCCGCTGCTTCCAGGGCGGCCAGCAGCCGGTCAGCCAGCTCTCCTTTAGTGTTCTGGTAAGCTCTGGCCATGGCTTCCCAGACGGTGTTCTTGAGCATCATGTTGGCCTGGCAGGAAAACCCGTCCCCGAGGTAGTGGCCGGCCTCAGCAATGCAGTTTTTTCCAGTGTGCACCGCCACCTGACCGGAGGCGTCTACCATGGCCACCTGCCTGACCTCGGGCGTGCGGTCAGCCTGAAGCAGTCCCTTAAGAGCTTCTCCGGCAGTTTTGCCGGCCCGCATTAATTCCAGGCCCAGCGCACCGTAGGAGGGGTCCACAAAAGATTGGGTAGCCACTGCCCCGACGCCGGCCTCAGCCCAGGGAACGAGAGAGCCCACCGAAAACCAGTGGGATTGCACTGCTACGCCCAGTTCACCTGTTTGCCGGTCATAAGCCACGATGGAGTAGGTGGTGACTGGCCTTATCGGCCATCCGCGGTCCAGCTTTTGGTTATCTGCTGGTTCTGAATTTAAAAACGCCCTGGCCGATAATAGAATTAGAAACAGAACCAAAAAGAAAATAGCTATTTTCCCTTTTTTTATCATCTTTCCCTCCTTTACCCTGGAGTAAACTTTTTAATCTAGCAGGGTAAAAAAATAAAAAAGGGGAAACAGGCATTTCTGCTTCCCCTTTTTTGAATGGTAAAAAAGTTTTAGCTGGTCTTGCGCACTGCTTTCCAGTTGGCAGTACCAAAATTGCCCATCTCCACTTCACCGGTAATGGTGTTCTCATCCTGAATCTTGCCTTTGTAGGTTATGGTGAACTGACCACGCGGGGTGTCGCGGGTGATGGACCATTCTATGTCATTACCTTTAACCGTGCCCTCTCCGGTCACTTCGCCGCGAGGGCTCTTCATGGTTACGGTCAGTTTTTCGCCGTTCTGCACGAAGGTAATGTCATTGGTCCTTTCGCCCTGAGGAGTGGTGATGGTAAAGGTCCAGTCTCCAGTGACGTTGACGTCTTTGGCCCAAGCCGTGAGACTGAGCAGAGCCAAAACCAGAAGCAGTAGATAAGTTTTTCTCATGTTAAGCCTCCTTTTAATTCAGACGAATTTGCCCTTTCTTTCTTCCATTTTTTACCAAGCCAGCCTTTATTTATGGTAATGAAGCTGGCCCTTTTCTTTTTTCTCTTTAAGCACCCGGAGCATATCTTCAGTCATTCTGGCCAGGTCATAATCCGGTTTCCAGCCCCATTCTTCGCGGGCAGCCGAGTCATCAATGGACTCCGGCCAGGAGTCGGCAATGGCCTGACGGAAATCCGGCTGATAGTCAATTTCAAAATCTGGCAGATGTTTTTTTATTTCGGCGGCCAGTTCGGCGGCGGAAAAAGACATAGCCGTGACGTTGAAATTAGCATGGTGCTTTAATTTAGAAAAATCGGCCTGCATCAGGTCAATGATTGATTTCAGACAATCGGGCATGTACATCATCGGTAACCTGGTTTCCGGTTTTAAAAAACAAGTATATTTTTTATAAAGGATAGCTTCATAGAAGATAGCCACGGCGTAATCAGTGGTTCCGCCACCGGGCAGGGTTTCGTGGCTTATAATTCCCGGAAAGCGGCAGCCGCGGACGTCCAGCCCATATTTTCGGACGTAATAATCGCCCAGGTGTTCACCGGCAACTTTGGTCACCCCGTACATAGTGGTCGGTGAGAGAATGGTATCCTGAGGAGTTTTTATTCTTGGAGTGGCCGGGCCAAAAACGGCAATAGAACTCGGGCAGAAAACCTGCCTGAGGCCCAGTTCCCGGCTGGCTTCCAGCACGTTGTAAAAACCATGAATGTTAACTTCCCACGCTTTCTGAGGATACTTCTCTCCCGTGGCTGAGAGAATGGCAGCCAGGTGGTAGATGACCTTAACTCTGTATTTTTTAATGACCTGGGTTAAAGCTTCCCGGCTGGTCACATCTAACTGCTCATAAGGACCGGCTTCCAGCCATATAGGTGAAGGCGAAACAATGTCAGAGGCGATAACTTTTTCTGCCCCGTAAATTTTTCTCAGCGCCGGGACGAGTTCTGAACCGATCTGTCCGGCGGCACCAGTAACCAGAATAGTCTCGCTGTCAGTGGTCATGGTAGCTCCTTAGCTCCTTAAGGGTAAATTTTTGGTAAATAAGAGATAACTTATAACTTGACTGAGAAAATATGTCAACCTGGGCCGATAAAATTCCTTTCCTGCTTGCCTTTAGAGCCAACTTTCAGTAAATTCTATATCTGATCTAAAACTAACTTATGAGGGAGGATTAAATGAGCATTGTGGTTGATGGACATTTGACCGTAGAACAGGTGGTCAAAGTGGCCAGAGAAAATGAACGGGTGGAGCTTCATCCCGAAGCTGTAGAACGCATCAAAAAATGCCGGGCACTTCTGGAAGATAAAATAAAGAAAAATGAAATCATGTACGGGGTTAACACTGGAATTGGGGAGCTGGCTAACGTGGTTCTTACCCCGGAACAGGTGGAACGCTTTCAAAAATACATAATCTACAGTCATGCGGCCGGCTACGGAGAACCATTCCCGGTAGAGGTGGTGCGGGCGGCCATGCTTTCCCGGATAAGCTGTCACAGCCATGGTCATTCCGGACTCCGGCTGGAGGTGGTGGAGCTTTTAAAAGAGATGCTCAACCGGGGAGTAACGCCGGTCGTCTGTCAAAAAGGTTCTGTGGGAGCCTGCGGGGACCTTTCGCCCATGTCCCAGATAGCCCTGGTTTTAATGGGAGAGGGCGAAGCTTTTTATCAGGGAGAACGTTTACCGGCCAAAGTGGCTCTGGAGCGAGCTGGCTTAAAACCAGTTGTTTTTCAGGCCAGAGATGGCCTGGCCACCATCAACGGTTCCAACGTCATTACTGGACTGGGGGCGCTCGAAGTTTACGATGCCAGACTGTGGATAAAGAACTCAGAAATTGTGGCGGCCATGACCCTGGAAGCCCTGAATGCCAACATGAAAGCCTATGACGAAAGGGTTCATACGGTAAGAGGCTACCCGGGAGCCATTATTTCTGCCGAAAATATCAGAAGGATTACTGAAGGTAGTGAGCTGCTCAAGCAGCCGGGTAAGAAGGTTCAGGATGCCTACACCCTGAGAAGCACGCCGCAGGTGGTAGGCGCGGCGCGGGATGCCTGGCAGTGGGCCCGGTACATGATTGAGGTTGAACTTAACGGCGCGGCTGATAATCCCATCTTCTTCCCGGAAGATGACGAAGTTCTGACCGGGGCTAATTTCCAGGGAGTGCCGCAGGCTTTTGCCCTGGAGCTTCTGGGCACAGCCATTACCACGGTCTGCGTGCTCTCCGAGCGCCGGCTCAACCGGTTGATGAACCCCCACCTGAGTGTGGGCTTGCCGGCTTTCTTAACCAGGGGAGCCGGTATGTTCTCCGGCCTGATGCTCACCCAGTACACAGCGGGAGCGCTGGTCTGCGAAAACCGGGTGCTGTGCACGCCAGCGGCCGTGGGCTCCATCCCGGCGGCGGCGGACCAGGAAGATTTTGTCAGCATGGGCATGACCACGGCTCTTAAAACCAGGCAGATTCTGGACAACGCTCAGGCCATTCTGGGGATTGAATTCATAGCCGCAGCTCAGGCTCTTGATTTCCGGAAGCCTCTGAAACCCAGCCCGGCCGTGCAAGCTGCCTATGAGGTAATAAGAAAATACGTTCCTTTTCTGGAAGAAGACCGGCCGCTTTATCCTGATATTAACAAGATGAAAGAAGTCGTCCAGTCGGGCGAAATAGTCGCGGCTGTGGAAAAAGTTACCGGCGAGCTGAAATAATTTTTGCTAAAATAAAAGCCTAAGGCTCTAAGAGAATTGTTGATGACCGAAAAAGTCGTCCTGGTAACCGGTGCTACCGGCCATCTGGGTCAGGTGGTGGCCAGAAGATTAGCCTTGGACTTTAATCATCTTGGCCTCCATTATTTCCGCCGGCAAAATGA
>JBBIRN010000114.1:0-7149 GCA_037441785.1 Candidatus Aminicenantota bacterium
ATTCATTTTAAGGCTAAAGATTAAATGATAATTTATTCTCATTCTAACGTTTGAAAAGTGCCGCAGGTAAAGTATAAAAAATCCCCATTCTCCAGGAATAAAAGCCCGAGGGGGAAAGCAAGTTAAATATTCATGATAAAAAAAACGCTGTAAACATAGCATTTTTGACGAATGAGCCTTATGAATCTTGACTTTAACGAAAGTGGCTTGTAAATTAGAAAAGATTTAGAAAATTATCTGGGAATTCTGGCCAAGTACCTTTGGTTGAAAATTTTCGGGTGAGCGACGATAAAATGGAAGAAGATGGAACTTACCTGATAGGCAAGAGCAATACCTGGTTCAGCCGCAACCGGCTGGCCAGCCGTCTCGTAGAACTCGGGCTATGACCTGACGGTTCGCCTCCGGTTGCGAGTTTAGAGCCAGTAAACGGAGGCGAACGTGGTGGATTCTTGCTGGTTTAATTCTTTCCTCCTTTCTCCAAAAACCTATCCTGAGCTATTGACTGAAAACCCCGCTTGTCACCTGCCCAGGAGGTATGCCTGATGCCGGATAAAAAAAGAGGTCTATGGGCCAGGCTTTTTAACAGCCGCTTGGAAGAGGAGAGAAAAAAGACTATTCTCAGAGAGGTAAGCCAGTACGAAGCCCAACTAATTGAAAAATGTTGCCTGCCTCTGGAAAAGGTTTTTCAACAGTTGCAGAGTTCAGCCAAGGGGTTGAGCTCTAAGGAAGCAGAAGAACGGTTAGAAGAGTTTGGCCCTAATGTGCTGCCTACCAAAAAAAGGCTCAGCTTCTGGGAAGATATGCTGCGCCGCTTTAAAAGCCCTCTGGTTATTCAGCTTTTAGCCATTGCCACAATTTCCGCTATTCTCGGAGAGTGGAAATCAACTTTCTTGGTTAGCCTGATGGTCCTGCTGAGCATCGGGCTGTCTTATGTGCTTGACCGGCGCTCTTTCCAGGCAGTGGAAGCTCTGGGCAAAAGAGTCAGGTCCAAGACCCTGGTTCTAAGAAATGGCCTGGAGACGGAAATAAACATTTCTGAGGTGGTGCCGGGCGATATAATCATCCTCCAGGCCGGTTCTATTATTCCGGCTGACCTGAGGCTAATCCAGGCCAAGGATTTCTTTGTCAGCGAATCAGCCCTGACCGGGGAATCAATGCCTGTGGAAAAAACTGTGAGCGCACCGGCCACGCCGCCTAAAAGTGCCCTGGAGCTGAGCAATGCCTGCTTCTTCGGTACGTTTGTCATCAGCGGAACGGCTCGCGGCCTGGTCATTAATACCGGAGCCAAAACTATTTTTGGAGCTATTTCTGAAGAGTTAACGGAAGAACCAGCGGAAACCAGCTTTGACCGCGGGTTAAAAGATTTTACCTTCTTGATGATCCGCTTCATGCTGGTCATGGTTTTTGCCGTATTTTTTATCGTCGGGCTGACTAAAGGTAACTGGCTTGAAGCCCTGCTTTTTGGCATTTCGGTGGCGGTCGGTTTGACTCCAGAGATGCTGCCGATGATTATAACGGTTAACCTGGCCAAGGGCGCCCTGTCCATGGCCAAGAAGAAGGTCATCGTCAAGCGTCTGCCAGCTATCCAGAACCTGGGGGCCATGGATGTGCTGTGTACTGATAAAACCGGGACGCTGACCCAGGACCGGGTCGTTCTGGAAAAGCATGTGGATATTCTTGGCCACACCAGTGAAGAGGTGCTGGTCTATGCGTATCTCAACAGTTATTTTCAGACCGGTTTGCGAAACCTGATTGACCGGGCGATTCTGGAACACGTAGAACTGGAGGTGGAAAGAAATTGCCGGCTAGTGGATGAATTGCCCTTTGATTTTCAGCGCCGACGGATGTCTGTGGTGGTGGATTATGAGGATGTCCATGTGCTAATTTGCAAAGGAGCAGTGGAAGAAATTTATTCTTGCTGCACTCATTATCAGATTGAGGATGAAGTCTATCCCCTGATTGATATGATTCGGGCCGACCTGTTTGAAGAAGTGGAACGGCTCAACCGCGATGGATTTCGGGTGCTGGGCATTGCCTACCGTGAATTTCCTAAAACAAAAACAGTCTTTTCCGTGGAGGATGAAAGCGGGCTCATTTTACTCGGTTACATAGCTTTCTTTGACCCGCCCAAGTCCATGGCTCATGAAGCCATAAAACTTTTGAAGGGCGCGGGAGTTAAAGTCAAGGTTTTAACCGGTGATAATGCTCTGGTTACGGAGAAAATCTGTCGTGAAGTGGAAGTAGAAATTGAGGGCCTCATCAGCGGACCGGAGCTGGCTGGTTTATCCCCAGAAGAATTTGCTCGGGCCGTAGAAAAAAATAACGTTTTTGTTAAACTTACCCCGCTGCAGAAAGAAGAAATTGTAGAAGCTTTGCGGAATAACGGCCATGTGGTTGGTTTCCTGGGCGATGGCATCAACGATGCCCCGGCCTTAAAAAGGGCTGATGTGGGCATTTCCGTGGATTCAGCCGTGGATGTGGCCAAAGAATCGGCGGATATTATTCTTCTGGTCAAAAGTTTGCTGGTCTTGGAAGAAGGCGTGATTGAGGGACGGCGGATATTTGTCAACATCATAAAATACATCCGGATGGCGGCCAGCTCTAATTTTGGCAACATGTTCAGTGTGCTTGGTGCCAGCTATCTCCTGCCCTTTCTGCCCATGAGGCCGGTTCAGATTTTGACCAATAACCTGCTTTATGATTTTTCGCAGACCGGCATTCCGAGTGACCGGGTAGACGAGGAACAGGTGGCCAGACCCCGGCGCTGGGATATTTCTGGCATAAAAAAGTTTATGATTTTCCTGGGGCCAATCAGTTCTATCTTTGATTATGCCACCTTTGGCTTGATGTGGTTTTTCTTCAACTGCCGGGCCTACCTGGACCCCGCCCTGGCCTCAGGTCAGAAGGAAATGCTGGCCAGGTTGTTTCAGACCGGTTGGTTTGTAGAGTCCCTTCTTACTCAGACACTAATCGTGCATATTATCCGGACCAAGAGGATTCCCTTTTTGCAGAGCCGGGCGTCGGGTCAGCTGATGTTGACCACCCTCATCATCATGCTGATTGGTGCCTGGCTGCCTTATTCGCCGCTGGCCTCCGTGCTGGGGCTGGTGCCGTTGCCGGCCACTTACTGGTTGTGGATTGGTTCTTTTCTTATAATGTATTCAGTTCTGGCCCATAAGGTTAAAAGGTGGTTCTTCAAAAAATTTGGAGGTGATTGATGGAAACCTTGCTTGATGCCATTCAGGAAGGAAGGCTGTTTGAGCTGCCGGAAAATGACAAGACCCATGCGCTCCAATTTTTAGCCCATGTCATAGAAGCCTTCCCGGATACTCCGGCCGGAACCGATGTGGTTGGTCTGGTACTTAAAAGAGAAGAAACGGCCAACACCGGACTGGGCAAAGGCTGGGCCTGCCCTCATGCCCGGGTTCCCTATGAGGGAGACCTCATGTGTGTTATAGGCTGGAGTCCGGTCGGAATTGATTACCAGGCTTTTGATGGTCAGCCGGTGTCATTAATTGTTATGCACGTGGTACCTGATAACCAGCGCAGCCGTTATCTCAAAGAAATTTCCCTCCTGGCTAAGGCACTTTCAACTTATGCGGAAGTAGGCAAGGTAAAGGAAGCAAAAAATCTTGATGATGTCCGCCTTTACCTGTTAGATATGATAGAGTCTGCCCGGAAAGAGGCGGCCCCTGACGTTCGGGCGCGTATGATAAATTTAATAACCAAGCCGGCTACTCTGGTCCAGCCCCTGCCTGAAATCAGTAACCTGATTATTGAACCGGCCAGCATCATTGCTGGTCCTGACCTGAAGCCGGTTATTCTGGCTCAGAACCCGGCATTAGCTGAATACCTGGAAAAGGTTCCGGATTTAGTTGAAAAACTGGAAAAAGATGGCCTTTACCAGAACGGCGGCTGGCGAGTGTTGAAGAGGTCAGTTTCCGTCTACCAGAAAGGTCGGGTAGTCTATGATTGTTTGGCTATAAAAATAATAGCCGGAACTTCTAACAACAAACCTTCCTGATTTTTTTATTATTTTTGTTGTTTTATTTCAGAAGCCGGTCGGGTTTTTCTTCCTTTGGCTTGTAGTAGACAGAAACGTCTCTTTTACCGCGCTCCAAATAGCTTACGCCTTTTTTCATCCACTCTGGCTCAGGAGTTCCTTTAAGGTAGTGGTCAAAAAATTCATCCAGGTGGATGGTCCAGTACTTCTGGTTTTCTCGTTGCCGCAGGCCGTGTTTTTCGCCGTTAAAGACAAACATCCAGGCTGGTTTACCCAGGCGTCGCATGGCGGTAAAAAATTCAATACCCTGGTACCACGGCACGGCATCGTCTTCATCATTGTGAATGGTCAGGTAGGGCGTCTGCACCCTTTCCACCCAGAAAATGGGCGAATTTTCTATGAATTGCAGGGCTCTTTCCCAGGGCGGGCTGCCGATGCGGCTTTGAGTTTTTTCATACTGAAAAGCTCGTGACATACCTGTGCCCCAGCGAATTCCGCCGTAGGCGCTGACCATGTTGGAGACCGCAGCCCCAGCTTCACAGGCGGCAAAGATGTTGGTTCTGGTAATCAGATAAGTAATCTGGTAACCACCCCAGCTGTGGCCCTGGATGCCTATTCTTTTAGGGTCAACAAAGCCCAGGCCGATGACCTTTTCCACGGCCGGCACGACACACTTCAACGCACTGAGACCAGGGTAGCCTACCTCGTAGATAATGTCGGGCATCAGGATAACGTAGCCGTTGGACACGTAGCGGGTGAAATTTATGTTAGTGCCTGGTCCAGGGGCATAATAACGGTGGAGCTGGTCGCTCAGTCGTTCGTAGATGTAAACCATCAGGGGGTATTTCTGGTTAGGGTCAAAGTTTTCTGGTTTGATGAGCACAGCCTGAAGCTCTTTTCCGTCAGCGTTGAGGTAGGTAATAAGCTCAGCCTTACCCCAGAGATATTCGGCCTGCTGGGGGTTGGCCTGACTGACCTTTTTCAGGTTGTTGAATTCTGGGCCGCTGGTCCAGAGGTCAGGAAATTCTTCAAAAGTCTGGATGGTAAAAACGTAGGTCTCCGCCTTTTTGGCTTTTTGCAGGTTGCCGAGCATTTTATCCAGGTAGAGAAGTTTACGGGGTGGTTCGTTTTTAGCCGGGTCCAGCCGGTAGAAACCAGTAGCTTTGGTCGTTTCGTTAAAAGCGGAAAGAAGCAGGGGCTTTTTCAGAGAAATGGCTTTTTCCTCCGGGTCTAACTTTTGATAGCGAAGAACCAGGTTGTTTGCCCGGCCGTATTTTCCGGTTAACATCCGGGCGGAACTGCCGTCAGGCTTGATTTCCCAGAGGTCGTAGCGGTCGTAAAGCAGGATGGAAGCCTCGTTTTCTGTCCAGCCGGCCAGGCCATAAGCCGGGGGCTCGTTGGGTGTGTCCCAATCCTCGCGGAAAAAATTAACACCCAGTTTTGAAGTCAGGTCAAATTTTTTGCCATCTGCCAGGCGGTAGCTGAACCAGGCGTTGACTGAGTCATCATAGAAGATTAGATAATTAGCGTTGGGCGAGAAGCTGACAGCGTTTGGAAATTTCTCCAGAATCCTGGTTTTTTTCCCGCTGTTGATGTCCACCAGGTAATAATCAGCGTAATCTCTATCCCAGGAAATTAGCTGGCGGTAAGGACGATTATTAACCCCCAGAGCTTTCTGTCCATCATCAGAAAGCCGGATTTCCGGGAGTTCTTCTGAGCCCAGGACAACTATCCGGCGCTCTTTGGTGTTCAGATGACAGACGGCCAGGTAATTTTTCTTTTTCTCTTCCTCTGCCCGCACTTTCTGCATGGGCTGGAGCTCCGGGTCGGTCCAGCTCCAGATGTCCACCTTTACCGGTTCCGGAGCATCTTCCGGGGCCGGCTCAGAGACTGGAGCATAACCGAAGAAAAGCAGACTGCCGTCCTTGGAGAAGAAAGGAGGGCGGTTTTCACTGGGAGCGTTTTTCGCTGGCAGGGCCGGCGTTTTAGGTCCAGCAATTTCAACTGCTCCAGTCATCTTTTCCTGCCAGAAGTAGAGTTTATAAGGAGAAACTTTTTCCTGGTAGCTGTCGCGGTCGCTCAGAAAAGCTAACTTCTGACCTTTCTCCTCAAAAGCCAGTCCGGAATAATGTCCCTGGCCCTTAAGCAGAGTAATTGTCTGGGAAGTATCCGGCTCAAGGAGAAAGGCGCCATCGTTTTCTGGTTTTTTGGAAGAAACCGCATAAGCCAGGTAGCGCCCGTTTTTTGACCAGGTATAATCAGAAGCTTCTTGAACTGAAATAGTTTTTCCAGTTTCAAGCTCTCTGATGACCAGCTCGGTGCCTGGTTCTTTTTTCTTTTCCGGCTTTTTCTCTTCTTTTTTCTCTTCGGCTTTGGGTGTGACTTTCTGTTCAGTTTCGGCTTTAGCGGCAGGTTTGGCCTCAGGTTCTTTTTTCTCCGCCTCTTTTTTCTCTTCCGTCTTGCCGGCCTGGTCAGTCTCTTTGGCCAGCGGTGGTTCCAGGAGGTAGGCGAGGTATTTACCTGATTCTTCAGGAAGCTTGAAGCTCTTTACCCGGTCTATGGTGGTCTGCTGACCGGTCTTAAGGTTTATGAGGCCGAGGCCGTTTTTCGGCTGTTCTTCCGGTTTTTTCTTTTCTTTTTTGGCTTTGTCCACTTCGGCTTTGGGCGGAACAATGGTGTAAACCACAAATTTATCATCGCTGGTGAAAACGGCCGACTGTCCGCGGGGATAGCGTTTTTCCTGTCCGCTCTGCAGGTCCAGGACCACCAGCTCCGGGTCTCCTTCGCCCGGGACCAGGGAATAAATCAACCAGTGGCCGTCACTGCTGAGTTTAGTACCCTGGATTGACTTCCAGGTGTCGTAGACATCATAGCTGATGGGTTTCTTGGCTGTTTGAGCCTGGAGTATAAAGAGGGGGAGTAAAACCAGGATAACAACCAGAAATCCGCTCCATTTAAGGTTGAAAGCTTTACCTTTCATCGGTGCCTCCATTATAATGGCAAAAAAATATCTGAAGTTATCTTTTATCCGAGATGGCGGCAATTAGTCAATATTTTTTGATGATTCCTGCTGGTTGTCTTCGGCTTTAAGTTATGCTCACTTTTTAAAATTCGGTTTTTATTATCCCGTTATTCCGGCTCTCTAC
>JBBIRN010000115.1:0-3931 GCA_037441785.1 Candidatus Aminicenantota bacterium
AAGCTGGCTCTTTTTTTGGGTTGAGGCCTGAAAACGTTATTTGCTAATCCGGCAACCGGGATTTGAGTAACTTTATAGACCTCTTAAAATAATACTTTTCTTCCTCAGCCTGAAAATCAAGCTGACGGAGAATTGCCTTCCAGTCGTACTCAATAAAATCCAAGGCATACTTACATTCAAAGGTCCGGAAAACCCAGCGGAAAAGCTTTGATTTCTCTTCCAGCGGGAATTCAGCGTAATCAAGGATGGCCAGCCGTCCACCCGGTTTTAGATGCCGCCTGGCATTTTCTAAAATAATCATTCTGGTCGGCTGGGGAAAACCATGGAGCACAAAGCTCATAAAAGCTAAATCATATTTTTCTCCCAAGTCAAAAGGTACGTCTATGCGCTGCTGCCGGAACGAAGCTCGGGGTTTGTTTTTAAACCTCTTCTGAAATTGTTCTTGCATTTCCGGCAGTAAATCAAGTCCGGTTATTTTCCCGGTCGGGCCAAGATATTTCATCATCAGCTCCGCATTGCGTCCGGTCCCGCAGCCCAAGTCCAGGATGGAATCTTCTGGCTTTATCCCTAAATCAGCCATAGCTTTCCTGATGAATCGAGCATAGCCTCCCAGAGTAACCAGGTCCAGCAAGAAATCATAATGCTTGGCAACAAAAGGTGACAGCTCAATCTTTGATTCCGGGTAGATTTTCTCCCTTTTCCCGGCCATGTTATGCTCCTCTTTTAGTATGACTTACTGCTTTCAAAGTTACCTGCTGCCCGTCAGGCGGCTTTTTGGTCTCCAGGCCTCAAAAATTATCTGAACCTCAGGGTTTAAAAATTTCCTTTCTTAAGGTAGCCCTTTCTATGCGTTCCGGAACCGGGTTAACGCCAAGGCCCGGACCATCCGGCACCCGAATGTAGCCCGGTCGGCTGAGAACAATCGGCGGCTCGATCAGGTCTTCCTGGTAATAACGGGCGCTGGCGGACAGGTCGTTGGGATATTTAAAATTCGGCAGAGTAGCAATATGCAGGTTGGCCGCCCGGCCGATACCGCTTTCCAGCATGCCACCGCACCAGACCCCAACTCCATAACGCTGGCAGTAATCATGAATTTTACGGGCTTCTACTATCCCGCCGACCCGACCAACTTTGATGTTGATGATGCGACAGCTGCCCATTTCCAGGGCCGCCCGGGCTGAATCAAAAGAAATGATGCTTTCGTCCAGGCAGAGAGGTGTGGTCATTTTTTTCTGCAACTTGCTGTGGTCCCAGAGGTCATAAGGCGGGAAAGGTTGCTCTACCATCAGGAGGTTAAAGGCATCCAGCTGACGCAGGTGTTCTGCCTGTTCAATAGAATAAGCGCCGTTGGCATCAGCCTGCAGCATAAGCTTCGGATATTTTTCCCGGATTGCCCGACAAACTTCCACATCCCAGCCCGGTTTAATCTTTATTTTTATTCTTTCATAACCCTGGTTCAGGTATCCTTCAATGCGGGCCAGCAGTTCCGGCACCGAATCTTCTATGCCCACGCTCACGCCAGCCGGGATTTCTTCTCGCACGCCACCCCAGAGTTTGGAAAGAGGTACACCCATTTTTTTAGCTTTTAAATCCCAGAGAGCCAGTTCCAGGCTGGCCTTGGCCATCTGATTGCCGCGAAAAACCCTGGCCGCCTCATAAAAATCTTCGGGCTCCACCAGGCCCCGGCTGAAGACCAAGGGAATCAAGAAATCCTTCAGGATGTGCCAGGCGGTCTCTGTGGTCTCGCCGCTGTAAAGCGGTTTTTCTTCAGCCACGCACTCGCCGTAACCGATGACCCCATCTTCATAAACCCTGATGATGATAAAAGTCCGGTCATAAGCCCGACCGAAACTGGTTTCAAAAAAATGCACGTAGGGAAGCCTTAAAAAATTAAGCTCAATGCGTTCAATAGCCATCAGCCACCTGCCTTATCATCTCCATAATTTTTGCTTTTTTTATTTTTTAAATTTTTTTTGACTTTATTTTTATCCTCTCCCCAATTTTATTTTTCTCCAGACCCAAGAATTTCGCTTTTTTATCTTCACCATGTCTCAACAGGCCTAGCCCTTTGCATAGCCCTTTCTTCCCAAATGAACCATTCCGCTAATCAGGCTCATCACGCTTTAAGCCTACAGCTTAACTACCTTCTACGGTCTCCCAAAAAGCCGGCCTCAAAAACTAACGACTACCTTCTATCTTTCAGAAAATTGCGGCCGATTTTCTCCAGCACATAATAACACTTCTCCCCAAACACAAAATCAACCGCCGCATAACCTTTCTTGAAATAATGTGCCAAAACCCGTCTGAGGTTTGACTGCCAGGAAGCAATGATGTCAGGTTTGGACTGAAAGGCTCGCACGTCTCGCAGATTTTCGGCCAGCAGGATTTTTTCTCCGGCCCGAAGCTCTGGTTTTCCTGGAAGATAATTTCCTTCCGCGTCCGTGAAACCCCGCAGTACCCTGGGCCAGTCTTCCGGGTCAAGCGGGTCATTCTTCTTCCCCCGAAAACGGTTCTCCACCCTGACTGATTTTATCGGCCACTCCACCAGCAGACGGTCGGTAGGAATTCCGGGCCCCAGCCTGAGGGCTGGAGTTTCACCGTAAAAGTCAGGCAGGTAGTGCCGGCAAAAAGCTCCCAGAGTGTGCAGGTTGAGGTTAGCATTGCGGCTCTGCATCGGGTCATAGGTCCAGGTGATAAGGTCAAGCCCCAGTTTGAGCACTTCTCGCCTCTGCGCCCATTTGAGCTTTTTCCCCAGGCCGTAACCCTGGTACTGCGGCAGAACTGCTAACAGGTGAGAATGGTGGCAGAAGCGTCCCTGGAAAATGGCCGGAAAAGAATAGACAAACCCGGCCAGCTCCCCATCAACAAAGGCGCCCAGCACCAGCCCCCCCATAAAACTTGAGACACAGAACTGGTGCACAGGAGTTAAGTCCAGGTCGGGATGTTTCCAGACCACCCGCTGGATTTCCACCAGTCTTTCAAATTCTGATTTCTGGGATAACTTACGGATGAGGACCTTACCGGCCAAGCTTTACTCCTTTCTGCAAAGCCATGAGCTCATAAAAATTGACCAGCTTTTGGGCCATGGCTTCACCTGAATGCTTGTTATAGACAAGCTCATAAGCTTGTTTGCCCAAGTTCTGAGCCAGGCTCCGGTCCAGATAAATTTTGAGCACCACCTGAGCCAGAGCCTGGGGGTCATTCGGTGGCACCAGGTAGCCAGTCTCTCGGTGCAGCAGAATCTCACTCCGGCCGGAAGCCATCACGCCCACGACCGGCACTTTTCTGACCATGGCTTCCAGGAGCAACTCCTCAGGCAAGGAAAAATCGCCAAAAACAAACATATCCAGCGAGGAAAAGACTTCGGCTCTTTTGTCCTCAAAGCCCAGGTAAAAGTACAGATTTTTTAGCTCAAGCGGCAGTTCGTGCCTCAGCTGTTCCAGGTGCAGAGGACCAAGGCCAAAGATGATAATTTTTAATTTCGGCGCCTGCTGGTCCAGAATTTTCAAGGCTTCTAACTGGGCCTTAAAATTTTTCAGGTCCTCAAGAGGCGTGACCCAGCCCACCAGAGTATCTTCTCTGGATAGTCCCAGCTCAGCGCGCAGAAAATCACTCTTTTTTTCTGACTGATAGCGGGCAAAATCCAGACCTGGGGGAATTACTTCCAGCGAGTTCACAGGAACTTCAGCTTTCAGAAGCTTCTTTTTAGTTTCTTCGTTGGGGCAGATGATGGCGTCAAGATGTTTTAAATTTGCCTGATAATTTTTCTTCAGCCAGTCCGGTTGAAAAGTAGCCAGGCATACCGGCACCCCGGCTTTGCTCACAGCCTTCATCCCGGCCTGAAATGAGGCTTCATCCAGAAAATGAATCAGCCGGGCCTGATGTTTTTTTAGCAGGCGCGAGAGTTTCCAGGTGGTCAAGAAGGAAGGTT
>JBBIRN010000115.1:3954-7134 GCA_037441785.1 Candidatus Aminicenantota bacterium
CAGAACCTGAAGTCCGTTCTTTTTGCCGTAGGCAAAGAGCTTACTATCAGCTCCCGCCAGAATATGGCAGCTCACTCCTTTTTTTCTCAACTCCTGGTTCACCAGGAATATTTGTTTTAAAGCCAGTTCCTCTTGAACTTCACTGGCAGCCAGGAACAGACTCAATTTTTTCTCCTTTTCTCCATATTTCCTTAAGCTTGGCGTATTTTAGAAAAACAGTATAACCGGATAAGGCAGAAATCACCAGACCGGGAAATCCGTCCAGCCAGCCCAACCGGAAAAAGTAATATTTTAGAAAAACAAAAACAGGAGAAAACCACAGCTGATAAAATCGGGCTTTTTTCTTCCTGGCGTAAAGCTCACGGGCCCGACGTTCAGACAGGCGATTCAGGTACTGCACATGTTCAGAGATGGAGGAAAAAGCCAGATGTTCCAGAGGACTATGAAATTTTTTTACTTTTCCGTTAACTACCACAAACACCCGGCCGTCTTCTTTTTTCCAGCAGGCTTGGCTTTTGCGGTAAAACCTTATCCGCCGGTTAGGATACCAGCCAGAATATTTTATCCAGCGCTTGAGGTAAAAACTTTTCCGCGGAATGGTAAAGCCATCGGCTTCAGCCGGATTCTTTTTCCAGGCAAAAAGTTCAAGCCGCAGAGCAGCAGAGAGCCTTTCATCCGGTTCTATGGAGAGCACCCACTCGTGGGCAGCCAGACGGTGGCCAAGCTCTTTAAGCTGGACGTAATCTGTTGAAGGATGTTTGATGATTTTATCGGTGAAATAACTGGCTATCTTGCGGGTGTGGTCAGTGCTGGCACTGTCCACCACCACAATTTCATCAGCTACACCCTGAAGAGATTCCAGGCAGTCCAGGATTACTTTTTCGTTATTATAGGTGACAATGACCGCTGAAAACTTCACTCCTGAATTTTAGCACAAGCCAGCAACGGCACTCAACCACGATTATTTTTGACCGATTTCAGCCAGAGTTATGTTTCTGTTCCGCAGACCTGTGCCTAACACTTTCTCCAGGCGAGCTACGGCCAGGTTATAATCAATCAGGGCTTTTAGCTCGGCCGAACGGGCTGTGGCCAGTTTTTCCTGAGCTTCCAGGACAAAATAATTGGTGGTCAAGCCCACAGACAGCTTTTTTGTTTCCGCTTCCAGGCGTTTCTCAGCGTACTCCCTGGCCACCCGGTAGGCTTCCACACTCTTGGCCATGGTTTCCAGGTTTTTAACCGCCTCGCTAACTTCCAGCAGAGCCTGCTGTTCCAGAGCCTTCTGTCTGGCTTGAGCTTGAGCCAGCTCCGTCCTGGCCAGAGCATAGTTCGCCCGGCTGATATAATCAGCCAGCGGGATGGTCAGGGTGAAGTTAAGCGACCAGTTGTTGTAAAGGAACTTGAGGGCATCGCGAAAAGAATTGGCCATACTCCCGGGTATCTTACCGATTATTACCCCCGTAAACGGGTTGTTGTTGAGATAAAGAAGGCGGTCTCCTGATATTCCCGGGCTCCAGTAAGAAACGTTAAAATCAAGCTGCGGCAGGAGCTGGTTTCTGGCCACTTCCAGCCCGAATTGCTTGTTTTCCACGGTCAGAGAATTAACCTGAAGGTCAGGGCGGTTGGCCAGAGCCGTCTCAATAGCCTCTTTTAACTCTACTTTAACAGGCTTGAAGGAAGGCTGCTCAAGAGTTTTGATGGTAATATTCCCAAGGTCCAGCCCGCTGGCCAGGTTTAAGATGACTTTCAGGCGGTCTTCAGCTACCCGTACGGCGCCCTCAGCCTGGACGATATCAGCTTCTCTTTGAGAAACGGCTGCCTGAACGTTCAGAATTTCTATGGCCGCCTGCTGACCGACTGATATTTCTTTCTGGGTCTTGGCTAACTGGTCCCGGGCCAGCTGGAGTGATTGCTGCTTGACCTTGAGGTTTTCTCTGGCCAGCACCAGATTCCAGTAAGCTTCTTCCACCTGGTAGATGGTGTCCAGCACCTGGCTCTTGAGCTGAGCTTCGGAAATAGCCTGGTTCTGCCGGGCGACGACGATTTCTTTCATGGCCACTTTGGGCCCAAAGTTTTTAAGCAGCGGCTGAACAAAACTGAAGCGCAGCTGGGTGCTGTAATAGGGGTTAAAATTAAGAAACAACTGGTTAGTATCATTTTTCAAGTTGGCCATGCTGACCGACAGTGAACCGCCAATCGGCAGTTGCTGCGTAATTGTCGTTTCATATGAGCGCGTTTTGGTGATGTAAGTCCCGGAGCTCTGAAGCCACCAGGTTGAAGGCTCCTCAGTCCGGTCACTGCCAAAGTTTACTTCCAGCTTGGGATAGAACATCTCTCTGGCCAGCGAAAGCGAAGCTGTGGATTTTTCAAAAGTATAAACCTCAGCCACCAGGTTAAGGTTCTGCTTGAGAGCCCGGAAGATAGCCTCTTCCAGCGTTAGAGCCACCTCCTTCTTGTTTTCCTGGGCCAGCAATAAGGCCCCGGAGGTCAAAAACACCCATATCAATAAACCTGTCAACCAGATATTTTTGCGGCTCAAAAAAGTCCTCCTTTAGCTCGAACCTTGTTTTCTTTATTTTATCAGATGGCTATCTTTTAAAGCAAATTTTATCTGCCTTTTCACCTGCCATCCTCTTTATTTATACGTCGCAGAGAAGGCAAAGTTATAGTATGGGGGAGTTCATCCATCACCAGAAAACTAAACGTTAATAACCAGCTTTTTTTCTCACGAGACAAATCATCAGGGAAAGAACTCGAGCTCAAAAGCTATGACGGCTTAAAATCCGGCGGCTTAAACCGGGTCAAGATAAGGTCTAAACCAGAAGCTGAAAACGAGCAATTCAAAAACGACCAGCTTGAAGCCGGAAGAATGAATTAAAGCGAAAGCCTTCGGTCTTTCAGAAAACTTTTTTCTCCCGGCTGAAGAAATCAGGTAGCCTTAGCGGGGGTAGGCATCAAGTTCCAGGTCAAGGACTGCCTGACCCTGTAGCTGATATTTTTTCCAGGCCAAAGCCCCGACCATCCCGGCATTATCCGTGCACAGCCGGGGTGAAGGAATAAAAGCAGGAAGTTTGTTTTCGTCCGCCAGCTCAGCAAAATAGCTTCTCAACCTCTTGTTTCTGGCCACCCCGCCACAGAGCACCAGGGAATTCGGCCTGAACTCCATCAGGGCTTTTTTGACGT
>JBBIRN010000116.1:0-7130 GCA_037441785.1 Candidatus Aminicenantota bacterium
TATCCTGTGTAGAAAATAGGGTGTAGGGCTTCAAATAAATAAGGTGAATGAGTATCATATCCCCCGTTTAAGGACGCCAGAATTAGAATCCAGAATTAGAATTCTGGAAGCTGAGTTCCTGAAGTTCGGCAGCATAGGTTTCCATAAATTTTCTTATGGCCGTTTTGGCAAAGACTCCGATGGCTGCATAGTGAAATTGTAGAGTAGCCAGGTGCCTGAGGATGTATTTCCAGGAATAAAAGCGGGCCATGGCTTTGAAGGTCTCTACCTGGAGCGTAAGCGGCGTCAGAAGCGCAGGTTGGTGCACCACGTGGTGGGCGTCGTATTTGCTCCAGTCAGTGTGTAGCAGCCGCTGGCTTTTCACCAGGTCATAATAAAGCGGCGTTCCGGGCAGCGGGGTTAAAATCAGGAACTGGACAGTGTCAATACGATGCTTCCTGGCAAAATCGGTTGTCTCCGGGATGGTATCCAAATTATCGGTATCAGCACCCAGGACAAACATTCCGTGGATATGAATGCCGTAAGTCTTGAGAGTCCTGATGCAGGTGATTATATCTTCCAGGTCCTGCTTCTTGTTGTAAGCCTGGAGGGTAGCCGGGTTGATAGATTCAAAACCGATGTAGAGAGTATGACAACCGGAATCAGCCAGGAGGCGGACCAGTTCTTTATCTTTGGCCACATCCACTCTGACCTGAGTGGACCAGGTCATTTTAATCTTTTCGGCCAGAATTCCGCGGAGTATTTCTTTAGCCCTCTTGAGGTCAGCGGCAAAGTTGTCGTCAACGATAAACTTGGTGGCTTTAGAAACAGAAGCAGCCTTTTTGAGCTCTCTGAGTGTGGCCTCCACCGACTTAAAGCGATATTTCCGACCAAACATCTGAATGACTGAGCAGAAACGACAGCCGTATGGACAACCCCTAGAGGTGGAAACAGGGTAGATATTAGACGGTTTCCACTTATGAACCAGGGATAAGTCGGGCTCTGGTAGTCTGTCAAGGTCCTGGATGAATTCAGCCGGCGGATTATGATATTTATGGCTGTCTTTTCCTCTGAAGGATAAGCCATTAATATTGTGCAAGAACGGTTTTCCCTTTTCTAAGTAATCTATCAGTTCCAACAAAGAATTCTCGCCTTCACCCCGTATGACAAAATCAGCGTGGTCCAGGGCTTCGTCAGGCAGGAACGTTACGTGAGGACCACCCATGACTACCGGAATTCCCAAGGCTCTGAGGCGGTCAGCGATAGTGTAAGCCCTGACCGCAGTTGAGGTGATGGTGGAGATACCAACCAGGTCGGAGCTTTCTATGAAAGACCAATCCGGTTCTGCGACATCTTCTACGAAAACTCTGGTGTTATAACCCCGGTCCCTGACCATGGTTGAGAGTAGGACAGCCCCCAGTCGGGGCAGCGGAAACTTGCTGAAGATATGAAGACCGGGTGAGCCGGCTTCAATGAATGAAATTTTCTTAATAATCATGATTTTTAGGGCGGTGAAGCCTTTCCTTTCAAAAGATGGCCGGGGGAAAGCTAGCCGGGTTCATCACTCTGAGTGGCCTTAAGTCAGGATTGGCCAAAAGATAGTTCTAAATATAAATTTTCCACCTTGCTACTGAAAGCAAAAACCAGCTGACTTTGCTCACTTCGATTTTTCTATGGGGAGAACTTAGCAACACTATCAACCCCCTCTATCCTTAATTAGAGATTAGAGGCAGCTAAATGCAGCTGTTTCAACCCAAAACCGTCTTTCCCCTCCTTGATATGAATATATGCTTATAGTTTCAGCAAGTCAAGCAGTGAATTCATTCAGGTTAGGACATGGTATCCAGTCTAAGGGGAGTATCTGGAAGCGGCAGCAGGCTTCAACCACCCTGTCGGAACGATTGCCCTTGGCCAGCATAACTCTGGAAGCACCAGCTTTTATGAAGTCCTCCAAGTTATTGTCAATTCTCTCGGCGGTAGTCAGGCCGAAGCTTCCGCTGGGTAGGCTCCGGGGCGTTTTGACCGGTCCGGCATAAGTAGAACAACTTTCAAAAAAGTAAAAGTCAGCTAGCCACCGTTGGGACAGTCTGAGGCCCGTCTGGCAAAACAGCAATGGTAGCTTGCGGGTTGGAGCGAAGAAGTTCTTTCACGGTTTCTTCGACCGAGGGGCAGGGAAGAACATGTGACCGCCGGATTTCTTCTTCCGTCAGGCCGTCGGTATAAAGATAGACGCGGGCTTTTTGTCTTATTTGGGCTAGAATCTGGGCTTCCCACTGGTCGTGGCAGCGAAACCCCGGGGTCATTATCCGGGCCAGGATTTCTTCCGGTGAGCTGGCTTCCCACAGCAACCTCTTGAACTCGCCGTGGTTGGGTAAGCCGTCCCAGCACTCGGCAGCCATGATAATTACCCCGCCTGGTTTGACGATGCGGGCGGCGGCCGACATTCCTTTAACGGCCTGGTAAAGGTTAAGGTCCAGCGGGTAGCCGCTGTTGCTGGTGATGACGATATCAAACGGCTGAGCCACCTTTCTTAGGGCATGGCGCCGGGCAAATTCGCAGCCGGCCTGGTGGGCTTTAATTAAATCGCCAGCAAAAACGCCGGTAATCTGCCGGGCCTGGTTCAGAGTAACGTTGAGGAGAAAGGTCGGTCTGGTAAGCAAGGCTATCTCCAGCATTTCTTCCCAGAGAGGATTGCCCTCCGTAACTGTCCAGGTGGCCTGAGGGTCAGCCAGCATGGTTGCTCCGTGGTTATCCAGAATGCTGTCCACGTCGGCGATGCCGGGCAGAACAGCTTTCGGGCCACCGCTAAAACCAGCAAAGAAATGGGGCTCAATAAAGCCAGTTAGAATGCGCACAGAAGCCTCAAGGTAGGTGCGGTTGACCCGGACTGTCCGACCGGCGCGATTTTTCCCGACTGGAGCCAGGGTCGTTTCTTCCCAGGCGTTGTGCTGGACAATGCGGTAGCGATTGACCACGGCTTCACCCAGCATGATTTTAAGCTCGTCTTCAGTCTGCGGCCGATGGGTGCCAAGAGCATTAACCAGAACAACGTGATTATCTGGCACCCCAGCCCGGGCTAACTCCTCCAGCAACACCGGCAGCACCCGGTCGTTGGGCATCGGTCTGGTGAGGTCGCTAAAAACTACGGCTACAGTGTCGGAGGGGCGAACCAGCTGGCGAAGCGGGGGACAGCCAAGGGGAGAATTCAGAGCTTCGCTCAGGGCGGCGCGCTCATCTTTCAGACCGGGGACAAATTCTGGTTCTATGACGGTCACAGGAGCTTTATCTGGAAGTTCAACGTCCAACCCTTGGCGGCCGTAAGCTAACCTGATGCGCATGTTTAACCTCCGTGGAGTTCAGCAGGATTATAGCAAAAAATAGCGGAAAAAAGGAAAGAAGGAACACGAATAATGGATAATATCCCTTGCTTTCTGCTGTTAAAAAATAAAACCCCCGCCGCCCTCGTTTGCTTCGGGGGTTTTTAATTAGTGTTCAGAGATGATTTTCTTTTGGTTTAAAACGCAATACCAATGGTTGCGGACCAGACGCCGTTCTTGACATCCAGCTGGCTAAGGTCATCCGCGGCTTCAATGATTTTTTGCAGACCGAGGCTGTAGCGAACGTCAATTGACAGGTGGCGGCCAAAGTCAAGGCCAGCTCCAAAAATGGCCCCGTAGTCGTTGTTCTTAAGAATTTTTTCCTGGAGAGGAATATCTTCACCGTTCAACTGGAGTTTCTCCTTTAGTTTAAAGCCCACGGCTGGACCAGCGAAAATTACCGGTTGAATGATGGGGGTGGGCAGACGCAGCTTCAGCAGGAGGGGAATTTCCAGGTAGTCGCCGTAGAGTTTTTCTGTATAAGTGCCGGTTGGGTCCTCAATAGTTGAGCCTTTCATGGTGTAGAGGAATTCAGGCTGAATGGTGATGACTTTGCCCAGGTCAAAGGCGAAGAAGATACCGCCAACCAGTCCGTACTTTCCGCTGGTCAGAGTACCGACCTCTTCAATTAAGTTAACGTCTGAGCCTATAAACTTGGCTGAGTTTGCTCCAGCTTTAAGGCCAAACCGAACGCCAGCTTCGGAGGAAACAGAAATCAGAAAGAAAAGAAAAATAGCAGCCAGCAACAAACTTAAGGATTTTTTCATGGCAACCTCCTTTTTTTCATCATACCAAAATTAGTCGCCCAAAATAAATAAGACAACACCTAAAGGGGTGATTTTCAGGATTATTTTTTATCTGGCAGAGGTTACGGGAAAATAGAGATTAAAGGCTGAAAATCCGAACTAAAGCCCACTTCTGGATGGCTGGAGAAGCAAAGCCAGGTGATTTTTGGCCAGGGGATAAGAGAGGCAAAGGAAGTCAAAAAAAGGGCGCAGAGCTGGTTAACTCTTTTAGGAATCATAAGACCGGTTAAAACAGGCGGGCCGGTAAATACAGGGGGCCTGTTCCTGGTTTTGGCCAGGGATGTATAAAAGCAAAAATGGGAACAGCTTACAATATCTCCCACCTTTACCGACTTTTTACAAATTTTTGTGGCCAAATTTTGGGAATATGCAGATTCTCCCGGCCTTCAGGGCGTCCGCTCGTATGAAAGATACGTACGGCGAAAAATATGGTCAGAGTGTTGTGCTCCGGGTTTTTACAGAATTGAGTATTCCTTACCGTACTTGAGCATCTGCTTGACGTAATCTTCGGGGTAGGAAATCTTCACGTCCACGATTTTTCCGTTTTCATAAACTGGCTCCAGCTCGGGGTTGATGAATCCGGCATAGGGTGCCAGGTGCAGCTTGCGGTAGCGCTCCAGCACTTCCTGGTGTAACTCGGGGTCAACCTTGACTCCGTAGGTTTCCACCAGGTTTTTAGCCGCCTCATAATCTCCTTCGCTGGTTATCCTCTGAATTTCCCTGAGCAATTCGCCGTAAAGCTGGCGCAGTTTCTGGTAGTCGTTTATTACGAAGTAGGTTTTGCCATCTTTTTTTACCCGTGAAATTACGTTATCCGGCTTGCCCTTTTCATAGACCCAGTGGGAAACGAGTGCCCTGGCCCGCATATGGGCCTGCTCAATGTTCTTGCCCGGTTCAATTCGTACCAACTGGGTCATCAGGCCGTTTCTAATCTGCACATCGTACTCAGCCTTGGCCGCTTCCTCGTTGGGCAGCACACCGAGCTCCACCAGCTTCGGGTCCATGATGAAATAGAGTGCGAACAAATCAGCTCGCGCCTCTTCAATCGGCGAGTGGTAATTCTTAAGGTCCTCACTCTTCACCCCGGGCAGAAGCTTTCCTGAACCGTGCCCCAGGCATTCATGTAAATCGGTATGTACGTTGCCGGCCAGCGAGCCGTATTTTTTGATGCGCTCCAGTATTTCCTCGTTGTAAGTGAACTCCTTACCGAAAGGCGAATCCAGAGACGACTGGTCGTAGGCATAGGTGATGTTTTCCAGCGTGACCGATTTAGACCCGTACATCCGGCGTATCCAGTTAGCGTTGGGCAGGTTGATGCCGATGGGTGTTGACGGATAGCAATCGCCCCCGAGCATGGCCGCGGTAATGACCTTGGCGCTAACGCCCGTAGCTTTTTCTCGCTTGAACCGCGGGTCAATGGGTGAGTGCTCTTCAAACCACTGAGCATTGGCCGAGATAACAGCCACCCGCTTGGTGGCTTCCGGGTTCTTGAAATTGACCAGGGCTTCCCACGAAGCTTTCATGCCCAGCGGGTCGTTGTAGACTTCTATGAAGCCGTTAACGAAATCAACAACCGATTCAGTATCCTTGACCCACAGGATGTTGTATTCATCAAACTTCTTGAGGTCACCGGTGCGGTAATACTCTATGAGTTTTTCAATGGTCTGGCGCTGCAGGTCGCTTTCCGCCACGGCGGCTGCTTTTTCCAGCCAGTAAACAATTTTTTCCAGGGCCGGGCCGTACTTCCCACCAACGCGGTAAACTTCTTCCAAGATCTTTCCGTCTTTCTTCACCACCCGTGAGTTAAGGCCGTAAGAAATTGGGGTGGGGTCATTCTTGTCAATCAGGCGGGCGTAATACTCTTCCACTTCCTTCTGGGTCACGCCTTCGTAGAAATTGACGGCTGAGTTAGCCACCAGGTCCACAGACGGGTCCTGGCAGACTTTCTTGGCGTCAACTTTGGGGTCAAAAATGATAGGCTTCAGGAAAGCAATGAACTCCTCAAGCGACTGTCCTGCTTCCAGCGGGAACTTTACACCTTGGCTGCCTTTGACCAGGGCTTCAAAGTATTCGGGGCTGAATTCCGGCAGGATTTTGTCGGTGGAATAATGATGGTGGATACCGTTGGAGAACCAGACTCTCTTGGTATAAACCATGAACTTTTCCCAGTCTGGTGTAGAGCGGTCTCCCTGATAGCCTTCAACTATGGCGTCCAGGGTTTTGCGAACCTTAAGGTTGTGCCGGTAATTCTGGTCAAAGATTATGTCCCGGCCCCAGAGGGCAGCTTCGCTGAGGTAGTAGATGAGCTCTTTCTGTTTAGGGGTTAATTCTTCAAAGCCTGGAACCTGGTAACGAAGAATTCTGATGTCAGCAAACTGGTCAACCTGCCATTTAAACGCCTGCTTGGTTTCAGCTTTGCTTTCGGTAGCTTTTTCCGGTGCTTTTTTGCAGCCGGCTACAAAAAGGACCATAAATCCGAGCATTAATAAGGCCACCATTTTCCTCATTTCCTTACTACTCCTTTTTATTTTGTAAGCTTTTTTTAGGAGCAACTCCTCGCTTACTGATTATTTGTTTCTTCACTATCTTACCAAAAACGGCGGCCATAATACATAATTTTTAAATTGCCTTTTTGGTTGGGATGACTATAATTTTAGTCGGAAATAATGGAAAGATTAAAAGACGACAAACTTGAATGTTCTGAATTAACCAACCTCCTGGAACTTCTTTTAACCAGCTTATCTCTCTTAAACCATCAGGCCGAACAGCTGAAATTAAGAATCAGTCAGCTGGAAAACTTGATCTCTGGCTGCCCGGAGCTGGAGAAATTTCCAGCCAGGGCCGAGCTCAGCCAACTTTTAACTTCTCTCAAAGCCTGGGTTGAAAGACATGGCTTTTCTGGTGAAGACAAGGAAGCCTCCGCTCTTCAGGCCAAACTGCAGGCCGTTCTGGACATCTCTTCTTCCTT
>JBBIRN010000117.1:0-7124 GCA_037441785.1 Candidatus Aminicenantota bacterium
CCAGCTCCACCTCCCAGACTGCCACCCCCTGCTTCCAGATACTCCCCTTAGACTGGATACCATTTCCTAACCTGAAAGAATATATAAATTGACTTAAGAGGAGCCTCTTTTTATAATTATTGTGTTGTGAGCAGAATAAAATCATTTCTGGTTTTTCTGGGTGCCTTTTTATTACTTTTTGCTTTAAGCGCTGAAGCCCGCATTCTCACTCTGACTATCAACGCTCCAATCCATCCGGTAACCGCCGAGTTAATTCTCAAAGCTCTGGAAAGAGCCCGCAGCGAAAAAGCCGAACTCCTGATTATCAAGATGAATACCCCGGGTGGCCTGGATACCTCCATGCGGGAAATAATTGAAGGCATAGTTAACTCTCCAGTGCCGGTGGCGGCTTTTGTTTACCCGCATGGCGCCAGAGCGGCCTCAGCCGGTTTTTTCATCGGTCTGTCCTGTGACATCTTTGCCATGGCTCCAGGCACCAACACCGGAGCCGCTCATCCTGTGGGCCTCGCCCTGACTGATCAGGGGCAAGACAAGACCATGGAAGAGAAAGTTACTCATGATGCTGCGGCCTTCATCAGGACCCTGGCAGAAAAAAGAGGAAGAAACATCCAGATGGCCGAAGATGCCGTCCGGAAAAGTCTCAGCTACACAGAGCAGGAAGCCTTAAAAGGTAAGCTGATTGACCTGGTGGTTAATACTGAAGAAGAATTAATTAGGGCCCTTGATGGTCGCCAGATTAGAAGGTTTGACGGCCATCTGGAAGAGCTCCATCTGGCCAACGCCCCGCTTGAAGAGGTCCAGTTGACTTTTCGTCAGAAACTCCTGATGGCCATTGCTAACCCTAACCTGGCTTACATTCTGTTGATGCTCGGGTTGCTTGGACTCTACTTTGAATTTGCTAACCCGGGAGCAGTTATCCCGGGAGTAATCGGTGGTATCAGCCTGCTCCTGGCCTTCTTTTCTTTTCAGATTTTACCGGTTAATCTGGTAGGCTTGCTGCTCATCATCCTGGGCACCGTTCTTTTCCTTCTGGAAGTGAAAGTTCATTCTTACGGAGCGTTAACCATGGGTGGAATTATCTCTCTGTTTCTTGGTTCCATAATGCTGATTAAAGCCCCCATCCCGGAACTCAGGTTGAGCCTTAAATTCATCATTCCGGTGGTGCTGGGTGTTTCCCTGGTATTTATCTTTCTGGTTTTCCTGGTGATAAAGGCCCATGCCCGCAGGACCTTAACCGGAAAAGAGGGCATGGTAGGCGAAATCGGCACAGCCCTGACTTCTTTAGCTCCAGAGGGAAAAGTTTTTGTTCACGGAGAAATATGGCGAGCCATCTCAGATGAGGTCATCAACCGCGGAGACAGAGTCCAGGTGGTAGAAGTGCTGAACCATTTGACTTTGCGGGTAAAAAAGTTTTAAGTATAAGTAGCCATCAGCCAATAAAAAAAGGAGGTATTTTAATGATAACCTTTCCAACCATTATTCTGGCGATTATTATCTTGTATCTTTTGAATTGCATAAAGATACTGAAGGAATATGAACGAGGGGTCATCTTCAGGCTCGGCCGGGTGCTGCCCAAACCCAAAGGTCCGGGGTTGATATTTGTTTTTTCGCCGATAGACAAGATGGTGCGCATCAGCCTTAGGCTGATTGTCATGGACATCCCGCCGCAGGACGTCATCACCAAGGACAACGTCTCCGTCAAGGTCAATGCTGTGCTCTACTTCCGGGTCATGGACCCGCTCAAAGCGGTGCTGGAAGTTCAGGATTATCTCTATGCTACTTCCCAGCTTTCTCAGACCACCTTGAGAAGCGTGCTAGGTCAGGTAGAGCTGGATGAACTGCTTTCCGAAAGAGAAAAACTCAATGCTCAGCTCCAGGAAATAATTGATAAACATACGGACCCCTGGGGAATTAAAGTTCAACTGGTGGAAATCAAACACATTGACCTGCCAGAAACCATGGTCAGAGCTATTGCTCGCCAGGCTGAAGCCGAAAGAGAAAGAAGGGCCAAGGTCATACACGCTGATGGTGAATATCAGTCAGCAGAAAAACTGGCTCAGGCCGCAGAAATTATTTCCCAGAACCCCCAGACCATCATGCTGCGCTTTCTGGGCACGCTGACAGAAATTGCCACGGAAAAGAATTCCACCATCATTTTCCCCTTGCCACTGGAAATTCTCAGAGCTTTCTCCCAGGGTAAAGGACAGGAGAAACAATAAGACAAATGAGCAAAGAATTCAGAGAACTGCAGGTTTCTACCACGGCTTTAATTTTCATCATCCTGGGCGTTCTGATTCTGGGAACAGTTATTTTCTTCCTTGGTGTTCAGGTTGGTAAAAAGCAGTCCGAGTTGATGGGCAAGACACTGCTGAGCCAGAAAAGTGCCGAGACAGTGGTTTCGCCCACCCCGGTTGTCCCGGCCGAAGAAAAAACTACCGGTGAGCAGCCTTCTCCAGCTTCTGCTAATATCTCTGAACCTGCCTCTGCCACTGCTTCTGCGCCCTCTTCCCCACTAGCCTCAGCACAGGCGGAAAAATCTTCCACCGAAATAAAGCCGGGTGAAAGCCAGGGATCTGCCTCCACCACCCCAGGTTCGGTCACGACCAGGCCAGCAACCGAAATCAGAAAACAGGAATCTGCTTTCCCGACCGGTAGCACCGCTAAAGCCAAAACAACCTCCCAAACCGTCAGCTCAAAACCCAGCAGCGGGAATTTCTTCATCCAGGTCGGAGCTTACACCGACCGCCCGAGTGCTCAACTGGCCGCCGAGAGGTTTAAAAAGATGGGTTATGATGCAGTGGTCAAGGAGCCTTTCCCCAGAGACCGCAAACCAATGTACCGGGTGTGGGTCGGAGGATTCAAAACCAGAGAAGAAGCTCAGAAGACGCTGAATGCCCTCAATTCTGCCAGCGCCCATCGGACTGGATATTTTATCGTTCAGCAGTAAAGTGAATTCAGCCAGGCCTTTTCCCTTAAGCTGATAAGCCTGGTCGGCAAAAAATTTATAGCCTGATTTTGTCCGGTTGCTTGACAACGACTTTATTCTCCTTTATCTTGAGTGTGCTCGGGAGAAAAGGAAAATGAACGAGATCGCCCTGATAGAACAGCTTGGAGAAATCCAGGAAAAAGCCCGTCAGCTTTTTGACCAACTCCAGGAAGTCAGAGGTTTTCTTTGACCTGGACCACAAGAAATCCGAATTAGAAAAAATAAACGCTCAGCTGGAATCACCTGAGGTCTGGAACGACCAGCAAAAATCCAGGGCTCTGCAGCAGAAAAAAAAGCAACTGGAAAAAGACCTGCAGTTTGAAAAAAAATTGCTGGAGAAAAAGGAAGAGATAGAAGTGCTGCTGGAACTGGTGGAAGAAGGCGAAGAGCTTATTCCGGACCTGAAGAAAAACATTGAGGAATTTGAAAAAGAACTCCAGGAAGCCGAGCTGCGTAGCCTCTTTTTTGACGAAGACGATAGCCGGAACGCCATTCTGACCATTCATCCGGGAGCTGGTGGCACCGAATCTCAGGACTGGGCCCAGATGCTCTTCCGTATGTATCTGAGGTTTGCGGAAAGAAAAGGGTTTAAAACGGAAGTCATTGACTTTCAGCCGGGTGAAGAAGCCGGGTTGAAAAGCGCGACCATCAGAATAGAAGGAGATTATGCTTTTGGCTTGCTCAGTCAGGAATCCGGAGTCCACCGTCTGGTGAGAATATCTCCTTTTGACGCTAATAAAAGAAGGCACACTTCTTTTGCTGCGGTTTTTGTCTATCCTGAGATTGAAGAAGATGTAGAGATTGACATCAACCCTGATGATTTAAAAATTGATACCTACCGGGCCTCAGGCAAAGGCGGCCAGCACGTGAACCGAACAGACTCAGCCGTGCGTATCACTCACCTGCCGACAGGCATCGTCGTCCAGTGTCAGAACGAACGCTCCCAGCACCAGAATAAAGCCACGGCCATGAAGCTGCTCAAAGCTCGCCTGTATGAAATTGAAAAGAAAAAGAAAAGAGAAAAGATAGATAAACTCGAAGACCTGAAATCAGAAATTGCCTGGGGTAACCAGATCCGTTCCTACGTCCTTCACCCTTACAAGATGATAAAAGACCTCAGGACCAGAGTGGAAACAGGAGACGTGGACCGCATCCTGGACGGCGACCTGGATGAATTCATCAAGGCCAGCCTGGTGATGCGCAAAAAAGAAGCTCTGGCGGCAGAAAAACCTGCTGAGCCAGAAGCTCCTCCCGCGGAATAACCCGTTTTTGACTAGCAGGTAAAAATCAGCTCTTTGAGCGGCTGGACTTTTTCCCCTGGTTGTCTTTTTGGCGGCCTTCTTTTTTTACTTCTTCCCAGAGTCGGTCCAGTTCTTCAAGGGAACAATCCTGGAGTTTTTTACCCGAGCGGGTGAGTTTCCGCTCCATTTCTTTAAACCTGGACTCAAACTTTCGGTTGGCTTTTTTCAGGATAATCTCTGGGTTAAGACCGAGAAGGCGAGAAACATTGGCCAGAGAAAAAAACACATCCCCCAGCTCTTCGGCTACTTCCTCTTTTTTCCCCTTTTTTAAGGATTTCTCCAGCTCCGTGATTTCTTCTTTAACCTTGGACAGGGCTTCTTCAGGTCCCGGCCAGTCAAAACCGCAGCCAGCTGCCCTTTGCCCCAGTAAAAAAGCATAGAGGAGCGCCGGAGCGCTTTTGGGCAGCCCTTCCAGGACAGAAGACCTCTTTTTCTCCTTGAGCTTGTTTTCCAGCCAGTTTTCCCGCACGGCTTCGGCCGTTAAGCCGGCTGGCTTATAATTCCGGAAAACATGCGGATGCCTTTCCTTCATCTTCCTGTTAATACCTTCCACCACCTCAGCCAGATGGAACTGGCCCGCTTCCTCATAAAACTGGGTCAAAAAAACCACTTCCATGAGCACATCGCCCAGTTCTTCCCTGGCCGCTTCTGGAGAACCGTCAGTCAGGGCTTCTACCGCTTCAAAAACCTCTTCCAAAAAATAGTTGATGATTTCCTCTTTAGTCCTGGCCCTGTCCCAGGGACACCCGTCAGGAGACCTCAGGACGTCTATTATTCTGGCCAGTTCAGCAAATTTTTTTCCTGCGGTTTCGTTTCTGTCAGCCATCATAAACCTCTCTTTCCTTATGGAGATTCATGTTTCTTGAATTTTACTCTGAGAAAAGTTATCATATAAGCCTGAAATTAAGGCCAAAGGCTGATTTTTTTAACGTCTCCAGGATAGTTTATCATAACCCGAAGGTAGAAACATGACGGACGAAACTAAAAACAGACCAGAAGAAGGCACAGAGGAATTTATGCCTCCTCTGGACTTCAGCTCCATTGTTTTTCCCCTCTACACCCAAGCCCTGATTAAGCTTGGCCTGATGGAAGACCCACGCACCAATAAAATAGAAACCAACCTGGATTACGCCAAAAGGTTAATTGATATTCTGGACCTGCTGCGGGACCGGACCAAGGGTAATCTGGAACCTGAGGAAGAAAAATTTTTTGAGGCCATCCTGTCTCAGCTCAAACTCCATTATCTGCAGAAAATAAACGCCATTAAACTTTGATGAATGTCATTCGCACTCTTAACCCGGCGGCCAGAAAAATTACTAGAGGTTCGGTGCTGGCTATCGGTATTTTTGACGGTTTTCACCGCGGTCATCAGAAAATCATCCAGTCCGTTCTTTCGGAAGCCAGGAAGGCTGGGCAGCGAGCCGGAGTCATGACTTTTTATCCGCACCCGGAAAGTTCCCTTAATCATCGCCCCTTGCCCCACATTCAAACTTTAAAACAGCGCCTGCAAAGTCTGGAAGCAGCCGGACTGGATTACGGCTTGATTTTTTCTCTGGAAAAAGAAATCTTTTCCTGGAGCGGTGAAGAGTTCGCCAGAAGAATACTGGCTGAAAAACTGCAGGTAAGTCAGGTGGTCATCGGCGAAAACTTCCGTTTTGGCTACCGTCGGCAATCATCCGCTTCGGACCTGAAAATTTTTGGGCAGCAGTTCGGTTTTAAGGTCAAAATTCTTAAAAGAGTTATTTATAAAGGCCAGCCCGTCAGTTCGAGCCTCATCAGAAAACTTCTGCTGGCCGGTCAAATTGAACAGGCCAATGCCCTGCTCGGACATCCCTACGAAATTGGCGGTCGGGTTATTAAGGGCCGGCAGATAGGACGACAGCTGGGCTTCCCCACTGCCAACCTGCAAACAGAAAACGAAATCCTGCCCACCGGAGTTTTCCTGGCTCTGACCAGGATAGATGGAAAATTATGGCCAAGCCTGCTGAACATCGGCTTTCGGCCTACTTTTAACGAGCGAGAATTAGCCGTGGAGAGTTTACTTTTAGATTTTAAGGGACGTCTTTATGGCCAGACTCTCTCGGTTCTTTTGCTCCAAAAACTCAGACCGGAAAAGAGGTTTAAATCCGTAGAAGCACTGAAGCAGCAGATAGCGGAAGATGTGAAAACGGCAAAAAAATACTTTGAAAAGCAGAAAAAAGGTGGAGGTATCCAGCTCCAGGCTTGACTTTTTAAGTCATATCATTGAAGATAGTGTTTTTCAAACCAGGAAAGAGGTTTAAAGATGGAAAACAAAGTAAAAGCCAGGGTTATGGACAACGGCAAAGTTCGGCGTACCCTCATCAGAATGGCCACGGAAGTGGCGGAGAGAAACCGGGACCTTAACAACCTGGTCATCATCGGCATCAGGACCAGGGGTATTTACCTGGGCAAAAGAATCGCCGAAATCATCAAAAACAATGAAGGTGTGGACATTCCGGTGGGCACTCTGGACATCACTCCCTACCGTGATGACCTGACCGAAAAGGAGAAAAAATCCTTCGCCAAAAAAACCGAGCTCCCGATAAAGCTTGATGGCCGGGATGTTCTGCTGGTAGATGATGTGCTTTTTACCGGAAGAACTATCAGAGCGGCCATGGAAGCCATTTTCAGCCTGGGGCGACCGCAGACCATTCAGCTGGCTGTTCTTATTGACCGTGGTCACCGGGAGCTTCCCATCAGAGCTGACTATGTTGGCCGGTTGCTGCCCACTTCTAAAAGAGAACAGGTGGAAGTGCA
Organism: Candidatus Aminicenantota bacterium; assembly: GCA_037441785.1. Classification (GTDB taxonomy): domain Bacteria; phylum Acidobacteriota; class Aminicenantia; order Aminicenantales; family Saccharicenantaceae; genus Saccharicenans. The sequence continues at coordinate 7,066 of JBBIRN010000117.1, forward strand.
CCTGAAAGAAATTGACGGAGTGGAGAAGTCTTGATTGTTGAACCAGCGGTCAGTTTAAA
>JBBIRN010000118.1:0-7113 GCA_037441785.1 Candidatus Aminicenantota bacterium
CTTGATTTTATGAATAAAATTGTCCAGACGGAAGATGAAATCGGTATTATCACCTATTCTCTTGAAGGTGGGCTGGCCATCCGAGAATTCCTCACCCGGGACCACGCCCGGATACGCAAGTTCATAGAATCCATCGGTCTGAACAGGTACCAGAGCAGCGTGGAAAACCTGGAGATAAGATACTGGTCAGATACAAACAAAGAGAACCTTCTGGATGTCACCGAGCAAGGTTACGTGGGAGCGGGCATGTTCTCGGTTGATGACCCCAACCAGCCGGGTTATCTGGGATCGGACGAGATGAAAAGAGCGGCCATGACCGGAGAAAACAAGGTGCAGGCCATTACTTTTCTCCGGGAAATGACCAAGCTGTCTCAGGCTCTCGGCTATGTGCCGGGCATAAAACATGTCTTATTTTTCTCCGCTGGCATTCCCTATTCCCTGATTTATGGCATTCAGGTAGCTGACCCTTCCCGCGGTGGCTGGAGACAGGACTGGGGACAGACGCAAATCCAGTATTATCTTGACGACCTGCAAAAACAGATTACTCATGCCAACCTGGTTTTCTACGCTTTTGACACCGAAGACCCGGTCACCCGCCTGAACCTTGACCAACGTTTAACTGGCACGCTCACTCTGGGGAAAATTGCTGATTTTTCTGGAGGAAAATACTTCGGCAACGTCAACAATTTTCCCCGGGCGCTGAACGATGTTCAGAAGATGACCGGTTGTTACTATGTGCTCGGTTATTACGTGGACGAAAAGTGGGATGGTCAGTTCCACGAAATCAAAGTTCAGGTCAACCGGCCCGGGGTTAAAGTTTACTCCCAGAGGGGTTATTTTAACCCGAAGCCATTCAAGGAATTATCGGCTGTGGAAAAGCAGCTTCAGCTGGTAGACCTCTGTCTGAGTGAAAAGCCCATTTTACAGACGCCGCTGGAGCTTAAAAGCGGTGGCTTCAGTTATTTCATCAGTGGAAAAGAAAATCTACTGCTCTGGGCCCGCTTGCTCAAGGAAGACCTGAGCAAACTGGCTGGCAACAAAATGGAACTTCTCTTCGTCATTTTTGACGCTGAGAACAACCTGGTCAAGATGGACCGGCAGAAATTCAAGCTGAGCTCTCTTCCCGAATCGGAACAGATTTATCTGTCTTCACCTTTCAACCTGCCGCCAGGAAACTACAAATGCCGGGTGGTGGTCAGGAACCTAGACTCCGGGCAATCGGCTCTTGGGTCGGCAGAAGTGGGCATACGGGAAGAAACTAAAAATGGTTTGGGCCTCGGCCAGCCCCAGCTCCTCACGCCATCTTCATCTGTGAATTATCATAATTTTGCTTCTTTTCTCCCTCTGGGCACCAGGAATTACAACCTCCAGCCATCTCAGCTTCCCGCTGGAAGTCAAGAGTTTTACCTGCTGCTCTCCTGCGGCCTTTCAGAAATAAAAAACCCTAGCCTGGAACTAAAGGCCGTATTTCTCCGCACAGAAAAAGACCAGACAGTTAGTATTCCCGCCACGCTGGATATGGTAGAAACCAGAAAAGAAGCTGACCAGCAAACTTATATTGTGCGAATAAAAACAGAACCCCTGCCCGTCGGAAATTACCTTCTTTATCTTCACGCCCTTGATAAAACTAACGGGTTGAGAAGCACCCGAAGCCTGCCCCTGTCGGTCAGAAATTCTACCGAACTTCAGGAAACTCAAGTTTACCAAAAATAAAATTATCCCCCACCCATCAGGGGGAAGATGGCGATGGTAGAGCCATCTTCAAGCTTAACCTCGGAGACGGTCTCCGGGTTTATAACCGAGCCGTTAACCATGACCACCACCTGAGGTTTAAGGCGCCCGTTCTGGAAAAGCTCGTTTCTTTGCTGGGGCGTTTGCGCCAATCTGTCCAGAAATTCAGCCAAAGTCAGGCCGTCTTTTAATTCCAGTTCCGTTTCTCGGGCTCCAAACAATTCTCGGAAATAAGCAAAAAACTTAACTTTAACTTTGCCCATAGGCTTTTTCCCAATCAGCAATATTTTCTTCAGTCTGTCCTTTTGATTTTAGCCACTTTTCTCTCTGGTTGCCAGTTGCGCGGCTGAAACGATAGCAGCTTAGTTTATCATTGCCTGATGTTGACTAGATGTTCTCCTGGCATAAGGTCAATCGGCCGGCCCTGGGGACCAAGACCCTGAAGCGAAGTAATCCTGACGCTGGTCTGGCCCGCGGCCAGAGCCTCAAAAACCAGCACGGCCAACGTTCCGGATTTTACCCCACCTGTGGGTGTGGGTGAAGAAAAACCAATGACGGCACTCCCACCCTGATTTATGGATTGAAGAAAAGAAGCCTTCTCGCCAAATTGAGTCACCAGGTCGCCGCGCTGGATTTCCTTTAACCTGACCAGCTTCGGGTCATAATTTATGCTTACAGAAAGGGCAGTAATGTCTACCTGAGATTGCACTTCCAGGTTCACACTGAAAGAATTGCCCGCAGGTATCTCAGTAGCCCCTGGGTTAAAGACTACAGAATTAAGACCTCGGGTAGCCTGAGCCAGAGCTTCAGGGGAGAGCTCTTCCTCTTCAGCCAGAGAACTTTCCGGGTAAGTCTCTGTTTGAGCACTTACAAAAGAAAGCGCTTCGTTCTCTATCCACAGCGCCTTGTTATCTTCTTCTGATAAAGGCATGGTTCTGATAATGTGGGGCGTGATGGTCAGGATAACATCTGTCTGTTCCAGCGTCCGGTCCGTGTTGGAGAAAAGGTTACCCAGGATGGGAAGGTTTTTTAACCCCACAATGCCTTTAAGAGATTTTCTTTCTTCATCTTTGAGCAAGCCGGCCAGCAGGTTGGTTTCTCCATCTTTCAGCCTGATGGTGTTTTTTATCTCCCTGGTGGAAATAATCGGAATGTCAGCCACGCCCGTGCCGCTGATGGAAGTAATCTTGATTTCCAGCTCCAGGCTTACCTCATTTTCCTGGTGCAACCGCGGTTTAATGTTGACTTCAATGCCCACATCCTGGTACTGATAGGAGGTAATGGGCTGAGTGTTGACACCGCCGGCAGCAATAGGAGACCACATCGTCTGGGGAATGGGTACTTTCTGTCCGACCAGGTACTTGATTTCTTCGGTATCAACACCTCTCAACCGCGGCTGAGCGATAACTTTGGTGTCTGAATCTGTTTCCAGGAACTGCAGCATGGCATAGGGCAGGGTTATCTGGTAATTGGCGCTGGTGGAAAAATTGAGCCCCTGCAGAGGAAGCCAACCGCTTTCCGGCAGACCATTTTCTCCACTGTACCTGATTCCCGCATAACTCTGGCTGAACTGCAAGCCAAGATTAGCCAGCTTCCTTCTGGAAACTTCCATGATTTCCAGGTCAATAATGACCTCACCTTTGGGTTTATCCCAGGCTCGCACGAGTTTTTCTGCCAGAGCCACAATCTTGGGATTGTCCCTTATGGTGAGGGAGTTGCGGTTCTTGTCCACCATGACTGTGGGGGCCCGGTATTGCGTTCTTAAGAGGTTCATCAGCTGCTGCTGCACATCCTGGGCGTTGATGTTGGAGAGATAAAAAGTCTTGATGGCGTTGACTTCATACTGGTTTCTCTTGTTAGGATTATCCGGAACAATGATGACTGTTTTCTCATCAATGATTCGCGAAAAGCATTTCCCCATCAGGCACAGAGAATTGATGGCCTGCTCCAGGTTCATCTCACTCAGGTCCACAGTTACCGGCAGGTCCCGGAACTGCTCGTCAAAAAGAAAATTTACCCCGCTTATTTTCCCCAGGCTCTGGAAAACGGCTTTCAGGGAAGCATCAGTGAACTTCATCTTTAATTTTTCTGGCGAATACTTCAACTTCAGCGGTTGTTCAATAACCACTTCTCGGGGCTTCTTCTCTGCCACCGGTTTCGTGCCCGAGAGGCGGTTGTACTCGTCCAGGATAACCCGGTTGGTCGGGTCGTAAGTCAGCGCCTTTTTATACTCAGCCAGAGCTTCTTCTTTCTTTCCTTCCGCCAGTAACTTTCTGGCTTTTTCTGCGGAGTTAATGGCCGCGGCCGCTTTAGCCCTCAAATAAGCCAGCCGGTAGACTGATTCTTTCGGGTTCTCCAGCAAAGCCTGCTCGTAGTACTTGATGGCTTCATCGTAGTTTTTGCTCATCTCGGCTTCTGTGCCCAGCTTGTAATAGGTGCTAAAGGTCACACAGCCGACCAGATTTATTAATAAAAAACCAAGTAAAAGCCAGAGAAATTTACCCTGACTGTTATTTTTCATTTCCGGTCTCCTTTAATCTGATCTTTCTGGAGTTATCTTTATTGTCCCTAATCAAGATTTCCTCAGGTGTGATACTCACCAGTTTTAGCCCCGGAAGAAATTCTTCTCCTTCAGCCAGGCTCAAAGGCTGGCCATCTAACTCCAGTAAAGCCACTTTCTTTTTCCCCGATACCGCCATACCCAGGTAAGCAATGTTGACACTCTGTAAAAGAGAGACGGGAGCGCTGGCTTGCTCTTCCATCGGGCTGATTTTTTCAGGCTGCTGATAATCCTGGTTCTCCAGAGCTGGCAATCCAGAAGACATGCGGAATAAATCTCTCCGGGCCACGGCCAGGGAAGAATCCAGAACTGGCAATTTCCACTTCTTAATGAAAGAATCACGGTTTTTCATTTCTACGGCCGGAGCGGTTAATTTTTTCTCCTGAAGTCGGGGCTGGGCAGAAACCAGGACGGAAAGAAACAGGGCTAACCCCAGAAAAGCCCAGAAGAATGTTTTGACTTTCATTTTTCCTGTGCTGCTCCTTCTATTAAATAACCAGAAATAGCCAGCCTGAGGTCAAGAAGGCCCGTGTTCTCGTCTATTTTCTGAAAATTAACCTGGTCTATGGTCAACCATTTCGGCCAGGTTTCTACTTCATAAAGAAATTTTTTCCAGCTCGGATAACTCAATTTCAGGCTAAAGGAAGCAGTTAATTTCTTTATTTTTTTCTGCTTGGCGCTGGCCTCTTCATACTGATAATTTATCGGTGGAACGGGCAAACCCGATTTGTTGAATATCTGAAACAAATCGTCTCGGAATTTATCAAGCGCGCCCGGCTCTGGGTAGAAAGCTGTCGCTTTGAGCTCCTCCAGCTCCTTCTGGGTGTTGGTCCAGCGCGCCAGCTCCTGTCGGGCTTTTTCCCGCTCGGCAGAGACTTTATCCAGCTCCTGGCGGCCAAAATCTGCCTGCTGTCTTAAAGAATTCAACCTCTGGCTCCAGAGAAAAAGCGAGACCATAAGTAGCACCACCAGACCCAGAGACAGCCAGGTCAGCTGGCGAAGCCTTTTTTTCTCCGGCAAACTGAGCAGCTCAGTCAGGTTGAGCATGGCTGAAACTCATCTCCATGTAAAAATAACCATTCTGAAAAACTTCGTTTAAAAGTTTCAGATTGGAAAATCCTGCCGACTGAAGATTATTTAGAAACTCTTTCAGGTCTTCTCGGCGGCTTAAAGCCACCTGAACCCTGAATTCTCTCCCCGCTTCAGTGGTTGACGGCGAAATAGAGACCAGGTAACTCTGCCCGGGCAGAGCTTTTTCCAGGTGGTCAAAAAAGATTAACCAGGAAAAAGACTTTTTCTCAATAAGAGCATTAACTTCCTCCACCAGGCCACCAAGAGGGCGGTATTTCTCTATCTCCCTGCTCAGCTGTTTGTTTTCTTCAATCAGACTGGCCTTTTTTTCCAGTAAAGCCTGGCTGTTTTTCTTAAGCTCCTGGTAGTCAGAATATGACTTCAAGTTGAGATAAACAAGCAAAAAGGCAGCCAAAGCTACCATGGTCAGAAGAAAAAAGAACAGCAGGTAATAAAGGCGGCGGTTACGGCTTGGCTGACTGGCCAGGTTGAGCAGTATGTTCCAGTTGTTCATCCTGAAATCTTTGCCCTCCATCAGAGCCCTCCCAGTAAAGGCACCAGGTGTGCCTGGCCAGGCATAATTCTTTTTACTTTAACGGGAGCCAGGGCTTTTAACCTTTCTTCTATCTCACCTGTCTGGTCCAGGTTTGAACGAAGATAAATGGCCTTCAGTTTGCGCCTGAGTTTATCTTCAACAAAATTCACCGTGTTTTCTATTTCATTGGTAACTTCTTCCGCAGTCTGGCGAAAATCAACTTCAGGCCAGACCTGTTTCTGCCGGTAAAGCAAAAAACCTTCGCGGGCCAGCGCCACCAGGCTCAGGTAATCATGGTCCAGGTCAGCCACCAGCAGGTCATCCTCGCGCTCAGGCTGGCTAAAAATCAGGTTGAGCACGGAAAGAGAAGGTATGGTAACTTTGCCCGGGTGAATTTTCCTGGCCTGAAAAAGAGATTCGTATTCTTTAACCACGGCAGCGGCAGAGCAGAGGACTAAAATCTTTTTCTCCCGGCCGGAGTTAAAAACTTGGTAAGAATAGCGGATTTGAGTTATGTTCTGGCTCAGTTGCCGGCTCAAACGCCACTCCACAAAATTGTTCAGCTCCACCGGACTGGTCAACCCGTTTTCTAAGGGAAAAATAAAAACCCGAGCGCTCATCTCGGGTAAAAGCAGGCTGGCAGAATTTCGGTCCAGTTTAATTTCAGCCAGCAGGTCATCCAGAACCTTCTGCAAATAAACCTTATCCTTGATGTTGGGCTTAAGGTAGTTTGCTTCCAGCACCTCAGGAGGAAGAGGCCGGGTGATAAAGTTTTCTTTCTTTAAATCAGAGCCACTACCTAAGGTTTCTGCTTTGAAGACACAAACCCGACCGGGAGCAAATTGAACCACTACCCCGGGTTTTGGCTGCTCAGCCAGAAACTTAACTATCCTATCTTTTAAGCTCATTTCTTACTCAACAAAGGTTACTTTATTGAGGTCTTTAAGGCTGGTCACACCAGAAAAGACCTTTTCCAGGCCAGCCTGCCTCAAAGGAATCATGCCCTCTGCCTGAGCTTTTTTCTTGACTTCGGAAAGCGGTTTTCGGGCCAGAATCATCTCTCTTATCGTATCAGAAAGCTCCAGCAATTCAGCAATGGCTGTCCGGCCCTTGTAGCCGGTGTAGTTGCAGTCCGGGCATCCAACCGGCTCATAAAAAACCTGGCTGGCATACTTGGCCGGGTCAAGGCCAGAAAGTTCCAGGGTGGTGCGGTCAT
>JBBIRN010000119.1:0-4201 GCA_037441785.1 Candidatus Aminicenantota bacterium
CTCATTTAACCTCAACTATTACTTGATAACTACGGTAAAGAATTTTAGCATATCAGCCTCAATAATTATATGGCCTTATAGTCAATTTGAAATTTTTTTTCTTCCCCGTTCCACAGGTCTGGGGGGAGATTTAAAAAATACTTTTTTCATCTCGGAACCATCTTATACTTTATTAACTCAGATGCGTAAATAGTTAGGAAATTTCAGACCAGTAGCCACCTCAGAGACTGTTATATTCTATAAAAATAATTTTTTAGTCCTGAAAAAGCCCGGCTTAAAAGCGCTGTTTTCTCAAGCGCAGAGAATTGGTCACAACAGAAACTGAGCTAAAAGCCATGGCCAGAGAAGCCAGCATGGGGTTCAGCTGAAGATGGAAAAAGGGATAGAGCACGCCGGCCGCTACGGGCAAAGCCACCAGGTTGTAGAAGAAAGCCCAGAAAAGATTTTGCTTGATGGTCCTGATGGTCTGCCGACTCAACCTTAAGGCCCGGACCACCCGGCTTAAATCTCCTCCGAGTAAGGTAATGTCCGCTGTTTCCAAGGCCACATCAGTTCCGGTACTCAGAGCCAGCCCGACATCAGCCTGAGCCAGAGCCGGTGCATCATTAAGCCCATCCCCCACCATGGCCACACTCAACTGCTGGCGCTGAAAAGTTCTGATAATTTCCAGCTTTTCCGAGGGCAACAGAGAAGAAAAAACTTGCTCCATCCCGGCCTGTTGGGCCAGAGCCTCGGCTGTTTTGGGGTTATCCCCTGTCAGCAGAACGGTTTTAAGACACATTTTTTTCAATTCTTCAATCACCGCTGGAGCTTCTTCTTTCAGGCGGTCAGCTACAGCTATAAGGCCCATAACCTGGTTTTGGTTTTTATCTGCCAGAAGCAGGATGGTTTTCCCTTGTTTTTCCAGGTCTTCAACCTGTTTTAGAACCTTAGCCTCCAGAACAACAGCCGACATTTCCAGAAACCTCAGGTTGCCGAGAAGAATTTCTTTTTGCCCAACCCTGGCTCGTATTCCAAGACCTTCTATGGCCCTGAATTCTTCTGGGTCAGTGATTTCCACCCCGGTCTCAGCTGCTTTTTTCAACACGGCCGCAGCCAATGGATGTTCTGAGCCTTTCTCAGCACTGGCTGCCAGCCGCAGTAATTCCTTTTCCTCCAATTCAGAAAACGAAATAATTTCGGTAACTTCCGGTCGTCCATGAGTTAGTGTGCCGGTCTTGTCAAAACACACTACTTTAACTTGGCCCGCAGTTTCCAGCGCTTCGCCGTTTCTGATAAGTATGCCATGCTCGGCTGCTTTACCCGACCCGACGATGATGGCCGTGGGCGTGGCCAGACCCAGAGCACAGGGGCAGGCAACAATCAGAACTGAAACAAAGCTCAGCAAAGCTCTGGTAAAAGCGGGTTGCGGGCCAAACTTAAGCCAGAGGAAAAAGGTCAGAATGGCTATAGATATAACCACGGGCACAAAATAACCGGCCAGTCTATCCGCCAGTCTCTGCACCGGAGCCTTGGAGGATTGAGCTTCCTGGACGACCTTAATTATCTGGGCCAGCATGGTTTCGCGTCCAACCCTGGTGGCCTTAAATTTAAAATATCCAGCACCGTTGATAGTACCCCCAATAACTGCATCCCCGACTTTCTTAAACACAGGGATACTTTCACCTGTTAATAAAGACTCATCCACCGAGGTCTGCCCTTCTATCACCAGACCATCTACCGGTATCCTTTCTCCTGGTCTCACGACCACTACCTCCCCCACCACCACCTGGGAAACCGGGACCTCCGTTTCCTTTCCATCTCTGATGACCGTGGCTTTTTTAGCCTGAAGCTGAATAAGTTTTTGGATAGAAGTCAGGGTTTTCTTTTTAGCCCGGGCTTCCAGAAAGCGACCAAGAAGCACCAGAACAATGATCACCGCCGAGGTGTCAAAATACACTTCTGGTTTTACTCCCGCTCCTTTAAACCAACGCGGGAAAAAAGTAGCAGCCGTGGAGTACAGATAAGCAGACAGAGTACCCACGGAAACGAGAGTATTCATGTCCGTGGCTCGATGTAATAATGATTTCCAGGCCCGGTAGAGAAAATCCCGGCCGATATAAAACTGAACCACCGTAGCCATAAGAAATAAAAGATATTGATTTGATAACCAGGCTGGCACCCAGGGGAAAAGTTCTTTCATATTCCCCAGGAAAATGAAGATCGCCAGAATACCGCCGAGACGTAGTTTTCGCTTTAGCTCAGACAACTCTTTTTCTGCAATTTTATCAGCCGGGGTCTCGGCTGACTCTCCGGAAGAGTTTTCCAGAACCTGATACCCAAGTTCCTCAATGGTCTTTTTAATTTCTTCAGAAGATATTTCGCCTGCAATAAACTCCACCGCTACCCGACCAGCAGCCAGGCTGGCATTGGCTTTAACCACCCCTTTTTTCTGTAAAAGATTGTTTTCAATGCGGCTGACACAGGAAGCACAGTGCATGCCGGACACTGGCCATTCTATTTTCTCCACCGCCGCCCGGTAGCCAAGCTGATTAATCCTGTCCACCAGCTCCTGTTGGCTGAGGCGGCCTGGGTCATAAACCACCTTCGCCTGACCTGAGGCGTAGCTTACCGAGGCCTCTTCCACGCCTTCGGTCTCGGCCAGGACTTCTTCTATTTTCAGGGCACAATTAGCACAGGACATACCTTCTACCGGTATCAGTATTTCCTGCTTTCCCTTCTGCTTTTTGGGTAAGCCCGGCCCTTGGTTTTCAGAAAATTTCTGGTGATTATCGTTTTTCAAGCTTGCTCTCCTTAGCTTAAATTATAGCCTGATGGCTTATATTTTACAATTCCGATATGATTTATAGGCTTTTCTTAGCAGATGGGTCTTATTTTTGACTCGTCCGATATCTAAACGTGCTTTCTAATTTTTGCCTGTATTTTAAACCTTTGCACTTGTTTCGGGGCCTGCCTCCCCTGGCCAGAGCAAAATAATTTTCGCTTCCCGGGTTAGTTTTTCCTGACAATTAAGCAGAATTATGTTAACTATTTCTCAGATAAGATTTTTTTACCCTTACGATTCAACTTAAAACTGCCTAAATTATTAATAAACAAGGAAATGAAGGAGGTGGTGTTCAATTCCCAAAATCCTTCTCCTACTGCCCTCAGACTGTCTGCCGGGTCCCAACCCGAAAGCACTTCCTGTTTGCTTGATAAAATTAAATATGCTAAAATTTTAGTGCATTCAAATAAAGGAGAAAAATTATGTCTGGACATTCTAAATGGCATTCTATTAAACATAAGAAAGCTGCGGTTGATGCCAAGAGAGGCAAGATTTTTACCAAGCTCATCCGGGAAATCAGCGTAGCTGCTCGCCAGGGCGGCGGCGACCCGGAAAAAAACCCCAGGCTACGAAAAGCTATTGCCGACGCCAAAGCCGTTAACATGCCGGCTGATAATATTAAACGCGCCATCATGAAGGGTACCGGCCAGATTGAGGGCGCTTCCTACGAAGAAGTTGTTTATGAAGGCTATGGCCCCGGCGGCGTGGCCATTTACATCACGGCCCTGACTGACAACAAGAACCGCACGGTGGCGGAACTCCGTCATATTTTCTCCAAGTTTGGTGGCCGGATGGGTGAATCCGGCTGTGTCGCCTGGATGTTCAAAAGACAGGGTTACATTGACGTGGAAAAATCCAAGGTGGATGAAGAAAAACTTCTGGAAATCGCCCTGAACGCCGGAGCCGAGGATGTCCGGGATGATGGCAGTAATTTTGAAATTGTCACCTCGCCCGAAAATTACGAAGCCGTGCTGGAAGCTCTGAAACAGAACAACATTGAAATTTCCGATTCTAACGTCGGCTACCTGCCCCAGAACTATGTCAAGCTTGAAGGAAAGCAAGCAGAACAGTGTCTGAAGCTTATCGAAGAACTGGAAGACCACGACGACGTGCAGACCGTCTCAGCCAATTTTGACATTGACGAAGAAGAAATCGCCCGTTATTCTGCTGCCAGCTAAAAGAGAATGGCCTGATAAATGCGGGTTCTCGGGATTGACCCCAGCCTGAAATCCACGGGGTTCGGTATCGTCGAAAGCCAGGAACAGAACCTGCAGGCTGTAGTTTATGGAATTATCAAGACCAGCGAAAGCCAGCCTTTTCCCCAGCGTTTGAATGAAATCCGACTGGAGTTAGAAAAAATCATCTTAAACTATTCTC
>JBBIRN010000119.1:4211-7113 GCA_037441785.1 Candidatus Aminicenantota bacterium
GAGAACCCTTTCTATGCCCGAAACGTACGAACGGCTATTTCCCTGGGGCAGGTTCGGGGGGCGGTGTTAGTAGCTGTAGCTTCCAGCCAAGTCCCTTTGTTTGAATACTCAGCTCTGGAAATAAAAAAAGCCGTGACCGGCTACGGCCAGGCAGAAAAGGACCAGGTCCAGCGCATGGTTAAGATCCTGCTTAACCTGGAAGACGAGCACATGCCGTTTGATGCCTCCGATGCCCTGGCGATTGCCATCTGCCATGCCCATGACCGGCAGAGCATCTGTCATGCTAACCTGAGAGGCTTGCGGCTTTTACGGTCTGAGCAGGAAAGGGGAAAAGGATGATTGCTTATCTTAAGGGCAAAATCTGGCAGAAAACCCCGGGTGAAGTTATCGTTGACACCGGTGGAGTCGGTTATAATCTGCTTATCCCCCTTTCCACCTACTTTAAGCTGGGTGAGCCTGGTACCCCCGTAGAACTCTACGTTTACACCCATCTGACAGAAAACGCCCTGCAACTTTTTGGTTTCTCTTCAGCCGAAGAAAAAAATCTTTTTCTCAAGCTTATAAACATTTCTGGCATCGGTCCTAAGCTGGCCCTGAACATACTCTCCGGTATAGAACCACAGGAACTGGAAGAAGCAGTGGCCACCACCAACGTGTCTCGTCTGGCCCTGATACCAGGCATAGGCAAAAAAACTGCTCTGCGGCTCATCATGGAACTGGCTGACAAGCTGGAGAAAAAAGAAAAGGTCCTGTCCAGAAGAGAAAACAAAGAGCGGGAAGACCTGGTTTCCGCTCTGGTTAACCTTGGTTTCAGGCGTAAAGAATCTGAGCAGGTCGTGGACCTAACCATTTCCAGCCTTGGCCCGCAGGCCGGGTTTGACCTGCTGCTCAGAGAATGCTTGAAAAAAATGTCCAGATTATGATGAGATAGGAAGAAAGCTAAGAGGCGTAGACCATGCCGGCTATTCTGACTCCAGTTAAAACCAGAGAAGACCTTCTTTTTGAAGACAGCCTGAGACCGCAGAAATTTGAAGATTTCATCGGGCAGGAAAACATCAAGACCAACCTGAAAATCTTCATTGAAGCTGCCCGCCGCCGGAATGAGCACCTGGACCACGTCCTGCTTTACGGGCCTCCGGGGTTGGGCAAGACCAGCCTGGCTTACCTGATCGCTAAAGAACTGGGCGTGGGTATCAAGCCCACTTCCGGACCGGTCATTGAAAAAGCCGGTGATTTATCGGCTATCCTGACCAGCCTGCAGGAAAAAGAAATTCTTTTCATTGATGAAATTCACCGCCTACACCCTTCGCTGGAAGAAATTCTCTATTCGGCCATGGAAGATTTCAGTCTGGACGTGATCATCGGCCAGGGACCGGGAGCACGCAGCCACAAACTGAAGATAAAAAAATTCACCCTGGTGGGAGCAACCACCAGAGCCGGGAAAATCACAGCTCCTCTGCGCAGCCGCTTCGGTATCGTCCATCGCCTTGATTATTACCAGGAAGAAGACCTGAAGAAGATCATCCTGCGCTCTTCCAGAATACTCGGGGTGAAGGTCCGGGAAGATGGCGCAGAAGAAATTGCCAGGCGCTCGCGCGGCACTCCCAGAATCGCCAACCGCCTGCTCCGCCGGGTTCGCGATTTTGCTGAGGTCAAAGGTAATGGCGTAATTGATGGAGAAATCGCCCGCCACGCTCTGGACCAGATGGAAGTGGATGCTCTGGGTTTAGATGATGTGGACCGGAAAATCCTTTACACCATCCTGGAAAATTTTCACGGCGGGCCGGTGGGCATTAACACCATCGCTGCTGCCATTGATGAAGAAAAGGAGACCATAGAAAGTATCTACGAGCCTTACCTCATGCGGCTGGGCTTTCTGGAAAGAACTCTCCGCGGTCGGAAGCTCACAGAGAAAGCTTACCAGCATCTCGGCTTCAAACCACCGGGGAGGAGCCAGAAAAAGCTTTTCTGAACTGCTTTTTTTACCTAGAAAACATGGAACACAAGTTAAATCTTTCAGACTATGACTTTGAACTGCCACCGGAATTGATTGCCCAGCAACCTCTGCCAAACCGGGATGAATCGCGTTTGCTGGTGGTTGACCGGAAAACCGGCCTGCTTCAGCACCGGATTTTTAAAGAAATCCCGGACTACTTCGGGCCAGAGGATGTGCTGGTGCTCAACGACACCAGAGTAATCCCGGCCCGGGCCTGGGCTCACCCAGAAAGCCAGCCGGACAAACAGGTTGAATTTCTCTTCGTCCGAGAACTCAAACCCGCTCTCTGGGAAGTCCTCTGCCGGCCAGCCAAAAGAGTCCAACCAGGAGAGGTTTTCATATTTGACAAAGAATTAAAAGGCCAGGTGCGAGAAAAAGGGCCGCTCGGTCACCGGGTGCTGGAGTTTAACACTGAAAAAGTCAGGGAAAAGTTAAAGGAAATAGGCGCACCCCCGCTTCCCCCCTACATCAAAAGGAAAAAAGATGACCCCCGTTTAAAAACCCTGGACCGGGAAAGATACCAGACCGTGTTTGCTAAAAAAGAAGGTTCTATCGCCGCTCCCACGGCCGGGTTGCACTTCACCCCGGCCACGCTGGAAGAAATAAGGAAAAAAGGCACCACCATCTGCTACGTTACCCTCAACGTGGGCGAAGCCACATTCCAGCCAGTCAGAGTAGAAAAGGTAACGGAACACAGAATGCTGCCGGAAAATTATTGCCTGTCCGAAGAAACAGCAGAAATTCTTAACCGGGCGCGAGCCGAGGGTAAAAAAATAACAGCCGTAGGAACCACTGTGGTGCGCACCCTGGAAAGCGCTTTTGCTCAAGGTCAGGTACGAAGCGGTCAGGGAGCCACTTCCCTCTTCATTTATCCTGGCTACACTTTTAAAGTAGTTGACCGGCTGC
>JBBIRN010000120.1:0-5208 GCA_037441785.1 Candidatus Aminicenantota bacterium
AAAAAAGGTGTCATTTTCCATCCCGGGGTAGTCCAGAGCCAGGCGCCAGGCTATCCTGACCACATAGGGCATATCTTCTTTTGCAGCTTTCCGCACAATCATTTTTCCTTAATTTTACCAGATTTATCTTTTTTTATCATGGTTTTACTTTAAGATAACCCAAGTTGGTCAACTCTCCAGAGGAAATAAAACAGTCTGAAAGAAGCTACTTTTTATAAGCATCCTATGGTAGCTTAAATTTCTTCATAAATTAATGAAATAATTCTTTAAGCTATAACTACAATAAAAAGAGACGCCACAGAGTCTATAAGAAGATTACAGCAAATTAGCAGACCAGTTTTCCGATAAATATAATGGGCTAAACAGGTGGGTCTTTTTTGATTTCTATCACCAATATTTTCAAGTATCTTGAATAAAAAAATACCTTTATTGGCGCCGTTTAAGAGGAATATAATAGACCTGAAATTTATAAGCACGCTATGATTATGGAGGGCAAAGAATGAGTATCATCCTGAAAGCTTTTATTTATCTTATTTTCTTTTCCGTGCTTCATTTTGGTTATGACCTGACTCACCTATCATTTCTGAAGCCTTTTTGTGGAATTAATGAATCCATCTTCCAACATCTAAAAATGGCTTTCTGGGCTTACCTTCTGGCCAGCCTGGTCGAATATCCTGTTTATAAACGCAAAAATAAAAAATACGAGAGCTTCTGGATACCGAGATTTTTCTCAGCCACGATGGTGCCCTGGACCATTTTCCTGGTCTGGTACCTGGCGCCGGCTACCGGCGGTAAATTCAGGCTGTCTTATATGGAGTTAATCTGGGCTCTGGTGGTCTCCTACTTCTCCGGTCTGGCCGGCGGACTTATGGAAAGAACGCTGGAAGAACAAAGACTAGCTTTTTGTTTTAAGGCCATGGTGATTTTTCTGGCGGTCGCTTCCGCTTTCCTCTACATAGCTTTTACCTATCATCTGCCCTGGATTGACATGTTCAGAGCGCCAGAATGAACCTCAGGCAAGATCCAGCCTCAATACTCAGCCGCTTCAGTCACAGCGCAGCTGCCAGCCTCTGCTTTTGAGGCGGAAGCCATTTTCTGGCAAAAAAGCCGACCCCGGGAATGAGAATGAGCGTGGCCAGGCCATAACCAAAATTGACACCGTAGAGCGTCCGCAGGCCAGTGGGCATTGTCGCCCACTCAGCCATCACGGATCCCTCTGTCAGATGGCCTCTTTAAAAGGCCTTTTGGGATGAAGCCAAATTATTAAAGCAGCGCTTACCTTCTATTTCTTATCCCTGGGTACAGGCCTGAGCAGCAGGTCTTGATAATCGTAGCTGAAGTCAACGTCAGAAGAGAAAGGCAGCAGTTTCACTTCTGAAATGGCTCCTTCATGGTTCAGGTGAAAAGTGACAAAAGCATCAGCTCTCAGCTCCCGGTCAAACCAGCGAGCCACGAAGGTATCATAATGCCAGTGCTCTAACTTTCCGTAAAGCTCCGGGCTGTGCTTGAACTGGATGGTCAGCTGGCCGTTTTCGTACTTTATCTCAACTTCTCCGTACCAATCATCCCGGTAAAGTCCGGCATAATCCTGTAAGTTAAGAGAAGGCCTGGTATCCTTTTTTCTGGAAGCATAAATTTTGTCAATCTCTTCTTTGGAGCGCTTCGCATTTTTCTCAGTGAATTTTTTGTAAGCCTCAACCCAATCAAATTTTGGTGCTTTCAAATAATAATCAACTATCTGGTTGGTCAGAGCAGCAAAGGCGGCCGTTGATTCCTGGTTGGTGAGCACTGTTACCCCCAGACCGATTTCCGGCATCAGCCATACCTGAGAAACATAGCCTTCCAGACCGCCGGTATGCGTCCAGACTTTGTAGCGGCGGTAATCCCGGATTCTGAGGCCCAGGCCATAGCCGTTAAAATTCATGGCCGCCGGTGCCAGCTCCGGAGCCGGTCTGGAGACAGGAATTGGCGTAGCTATGGTCGTGATTTCATCGATTACCGCTTCAGAAACTAACTGGCTGCCGTCAGGCAGTTTTCCTTTATTTAACAACACCAGCATCCATTTGGCCATATCCTCAGCACAGGAATTGATGCCGCCAGCCGGGTTGACGTTTTCGGTGAGGTAAAGAGTTTTGACCGGCACCACTTTCCCTTCCAGAGGCACGTGGGGCCAGGCCACATTTTGCTCTTTATCCACCAGAGCGCAGCTGGTGTTGCTGTAATTCATACCCACCCGCTTCTGAATTTTTTCCCGCACAAAATCTTCCCATCTCAGCCCGCTGACTTTTTCCAGCAGCTCTCCGGCCACTACGAACATAATGTTGTTGTAAGCATAAGTGGTACGGAAAGAGCTGGCTGGTTTAATGTAGCGAACGCGCCTGAGTATTTCTTTCCGGTTCAGGTCTGAGGCCGGCCAGAGCATCAGGTCACCAGCACCCAACCCCAGGCCGCAGCGGTGGCACAGCAGGTCCTTGACCATGATTTCCCGGCTGACGTTCGGGTCGTACATCTGGAATTCTGGAAGATAATCGATGACCCGACCATCCCAGCGCAGTTTACCTTCATCCACCAGCATTCCCAGAGCCACTGCCGTGAAAACCTTGCTGTTGGAAGCAATGCCGAAAAGCGTCTGAGCATCAACCGGTGCTGGCTCTCCCAGCTTCTTAACCCCATAACCTTTGGCCAGCAACACCTGACCATCCTTGACGATGGCCAGACTCAACCCGGGCACTTCAAAGGTTTTCATCACCCGGGCCACCAGGGTATCAAGGTCTGGTGGAAGGTTGGGCTTAGCCGCTGCTTTGGGCTGGCTCTGGACCAAGCCGCTCAGCAGAAAAAGACCGATAACAGTCAGGATAAAAATCTGCTGAAATTTAAATTTAAGGTTGTTCAAATTTTTATTTTTGCTTTTCAACACGACCACCTCCCGTGTTGTTAAAGATAATCTTTCGCTCCCGATTTTACCATTTTTGGATGAGAGCTAAAAACAGAATGATCGGCTTTGGTGGATAGAGATAGTTTTTTCTAATAGACTTTAATGAAAATTAAAAATATCAGCTTTTAAATAATTCTGACCTTACAAACGTTTACCTTTTTCTTGTTGTTGGCCAGATTTGGGTCACCGGTAGCCGCCCCAGCCACTTTAACTTCGGCAGTTATTCCAACCGATTTTTTCACCAGAAGAGGTGTGGTCACCACATCTACCAGAGCGCTCGCTCGGCCCCGGAATAAATTGGCCTGGAGCATAACTTCCCGATTTTCTGTTCTTCCGCTAAGCAAATCAAAATATGAAACCTTCAGTATTCCTATGACCGAGGAATCATCCACCGGAAATTTTATCTGAGCTGTTAACTCTACAGAAATCTTATTAAAGTAAAGAGCATCAATACCTGGCAGGTCACAGGCACAGCTAAAGGCATAAATTTCTACCACCGCTAAATCAACCAGTTTCTGCGTGGTTATGGGCTGTTTTACATCCTTAACATTATCAGAAGCAACGGCAAAAGTTGAAAATAGCCAAAAAAGAAACATCAGCAAAAATAACACGCCTCCCCTTTTTCTCAATGTCCTCCTCCTTAATGAATTTTTATTAAAAAAGAAGATACCTGAGCGTGGTAATGTACCCTTCCTTCTTGATAACAATATAATTTTTTGCTTTTTTATATGTCAAGAAATATTTTTTTTGTCCAATTGATTGGGTAAAATGAGCGAAAATAATTGGCCCGAAAAAGAAGCAATCTGTACTTCTCGGCGATAGTCATCCTGCTTAGTCACTTCACCGGCGGCGAGCTTTGCGTGACCCCAGAATCCCGCCTTGAAGAAATAGCCCGGCCCCCAGGACAAACCCGAAGTTATACCAGTTGCCGTTGTTGTGCACCTCGTAAATTCTGACGTTCTTAGAAAAAAGGGAAATTATAAAAGTCACCGGAGAAATAAAACCATGCCAGAGCCCCTTCCAGAACCCGGCTACTTTTCCTTTAGCATTCGGGGTTTTCTCCAAGGTGTTTGGTCCTGGTGCACAGCTCGCCAGCAGCAGAAAAACGAATAACACCAGAAAGGCAGCTACAACATTCTTATTTTTCATAAGCCCTCCTTTGAACAAGCTTTACTATACCTTAAATAGCCTCCAATCTGTCAAGACTTCCCGTTCTTTAAGGTTAAGACACGGTATCTCGTCTAAGGAAAGTAGCTGGAACAGGAGGCGTGGAAAGCCGGCCATGGGGATTAAAATCGAGCAAGTTAATGAACAGCCTGTCGTCTACCATTAATTTATATGAAACAAAATCAACATAACTGAGAGCAAAATGAAACCGAAAATTACTATCACGAAGGTATTTTGTTTTTATTGATAAAAAAGAAGAAAAATTTAGAATAGAAATGGTCAAAATAAACATAAATGAGCAAAATTTGATTTAAGGAAATGAAAATGAAGATGACCAAAGCAACAGAAAGGCCCTGCTCAGTTAAATTTTCTCATTTTATTCTCTCAATTTTTCTTCTGGCAGCCTTCCTGGCTCTCCCCAGCACCTACAGCTTTTCTCAGACACCGGAAGAGGAACGCTACGTTCCGGAAACTGACCCTTTAGTCCGGCAAAAGCTAGAAGCCTGGCAGGACCTGAAGTTCGGTTTGCTCATGCACTGGGGACCTTACAGCCAGTGGGGCATTGTAGAATCCTGGTCCATCTGTCCGGAAGATGAAGGCTGGTGCCGACGCAGCCTGGAAGATTATTACGAGTACGTCAAAAAGTATGAAAACCTGAAGAAAACCTTCAACCCGGACAAATTTGACCCGGCAGTCTGGGCCAAAGCGGCTAAAGAAGCCGGCATGCGTTACGTAATCTTCACCACCAAACATCATGATGGCTTCTGTATGTTTGATACCAAATACACTGATTACAAAATCACGGACCCGGAATGTCCTTTCAGCACCAACCCCAGAGCCAACGTAACCAGAGAAATTTTTGAGGCTTTCAGGAAGGAAGGTTTCTGGGTGGGCGCTTATTTTTCCAAGCCCGACTGGCACTCGCCCTATTACTGGTGGCCCAACTTTCCGCCCCGCGACCGCAACGTTAATTACGACCCCGAAGCCTACCCCGAGCGCTGGGAAAAATTTGTTGAATACACCCACAACCAGATTCTGGAACTGATGACCGATTATGGCCGCCTTGACATTCTGTGGCTGGATGGTGGCTGGGTGTCTAAAAAGTC
>JBBIRN010000120.1:5218-7072 GCA_037441785.1 Candidatus Aminicenantota bacterium
AGAAATACTACGAGCAGCGACTGCGGGAAAGCAAATCGGGCTACCTGAAAAGCCAGGTCATAAGCCAGGACATCCGGATGGATGAGCTGGTAGCCAAGTGCCGGGAGAAGCAGCCCGGTCTGATTGTCGTGGACCGCGCCGTTCCCGGCAAAAACCAGAATTACCTGACCCCGGAAAACGTGGTGCCTGACCAGGCTCTTCCCTACCCCTGGGAATCCTGCATCATTTCCGGCGGTGGCTGGTCTTTCACCCCCAACGCTAAATACATGAGTGGCCGCCGGGCTATTCATCTTCTGGTGGACATCGTGGCCAAAGGTGGAAACCTTCTGCTCAACATCGCTCCTGGTCCTGATGGCACCTGGCAGCAGGGCGCTTTTGACCTGCTCAAAGAATACGCCGCCTGGATGAAAATAAACAGCCAGGCCATTTACGCCACCCGCCCGCTTCCGCCCTTCAAAGAAGGCAAAATCTGTTTCACGCGAGGCAAAAACGGCACGGTTTATCTCATCTACCTGGCGGAGGAAGGCGAAAGTCTTCCGGCTAAATTAAACATAAGATCGCTTAAACCCGGGCCTGGGGCGCATGTTTCCATGCTCGGCACCAGACAGAAATTGACCTGGACTCTGTCCGGTTCAGGCTTTGAAATTAAAATTCCTGATAGCCTCCGCCAGCATCCACCCTGCCAGTACGCCTGGGTCTTCAGGATTACCGGCGCAGGGCTTTGATTTGACAAAACGCTTTTGGGTATTTATCTTTAAATCAGGGAAAAGAAGGGGCCTGACGGTTTAAAGCACTGCCGACCGCTTCTTCTCGTTCCCTTGCCCCTTCTTCTTCCTGGAAGGAGGCTTTAAAATGGGAAGGGGTAAAACCGGGTTTTATCTTCTAACTATTACCATGGCCCTTTTTCTTTTAACCAGCGCCTCTCAAGCTGGCATTTTCATCTTTGGAGAATCCGCCGTTAAAATTCCAGCCGGTTCAGCAGTAGAAGTTAGAGGAAATACCATTGTTTTCCTGGTAGAAGAGGGAAAGATGGAAGTCATCCCGGCTTCAGATAGCCTGAACATAAGGGCACTTGATAAGTCAGGAAAATTAATCTACACTGGCAGCCAGGCCCGGATTTTTTCCTTGTGCCAACCAGAAAAATTCCAGAAATTAACTGTAACGGACGCCGATTACCGCTTCATAAGATTCTCCGGCGGTAAGCCTGAGCCTGACCCGGCCGGTAAATCCGTGGTCATCCCCAAAGGAACCCAGATAGAAAAAGTAGAAGAACATCTCTACCGTTTCCATCTGCCGGGTGGAGAAATAGTCTCTTTTAAGTGCAATGTGACCAGCGAAGGCCAGATTGGCGACTGCACCCGCTACACCAAAGACTGGAAAATAATGTACACTCGCACTAAAGTTAAATTCTGCCGGATGATGTCTCTGGATGAGCTGAAGAATCTTTCAGGCAAAACGGCCGAAGACCTCTGGGTTCAGTTTATCCCGCAGGAAAACAAATAAGACTTTAACCACCAGGTTAGCCAAACAAATAATTTTCCGAACCCCGAACCTTTATTACCAGCTATTATCAGAAAAAATATTAAAAAAATTCTTGGTCCTTCCGACTTTTAAATGGGTAAACTCGGGGACCATCATTTTCAATGAGCGAATAGAGGACTCAACGATGAAAGTTTTAAATATGGTCGGAGAGGAATGTTCTGTATTTTGTTGATATTTCTTCAATTGGCTTCAGTTTCGAGGACCTGGCCAAGATTCAAATTAGGTTTAAGGAACCAGGAATCTCCCATTTTTGCCAACGATATAGCCGGATGAGCCAAATTCTTTTATAGCTTTTCAATTTAAGGGGCTGCT
>JBBIRN010000121.1:0-3375 GCA_037441785.1 Candidatus Aminicenantota bacterium
ACATTCTACCGGCAAAAATAAAAAGCCCTTCCCCCCTTAAAGGGAGGAAGGGCTCTTGAGCTTCTCCGCAAATCAGAAGGTGAAACGAACTCCTAACCTCATAACGAACGGGTTAAGGTACTCATTGATCTTGTACTTGTTTGCATATGGACTGAACGTCATGTGGTCTGAATAGATATAGAGGGTCCCTTCGGTCTTGGGATATCTTCTGTTGATGATAGCCTTGTTGAACACGTTAAACCCATCCGCCATAAGGTAAATCCGACCTGTATCTCCGAGCCTGACTTCTTTTTCCAACCTCATGTTCAACTGATAGAAAACAGGCAGAGTGTCTTTGCCAAACACATCCAGATAGACGCCCGTAGAGCGGTTGTAAGAATTCGGCCAGCGATAATCTACAATAGTCATACTATGTGGAATTACATAGCCCTGCCTGGCGTTGAAGGTGAAGGAAATGTCAAAACCATAAGGAAGCTGATACAGACCTTCAAGTTTTACCATCCAGTGAGAGAAAACGTACTGGCTGATTTTACCAGAAGCACCACCGATGTAAGGAGCATAAAGCTGATTATCAACAGCCCACAGGTTAGTGGGGTTCTGAACACCATCTTTGTAGTGGTATCTCTGGTCCATGTAGGAGAACGAACCATTCAGCATCCACTTGTCTGATAGTCTCTTGTTGAACAGCAAATCAATGCCCCAGTAGGTAGCATAATTACCATTCAGCGTGTGGTAAGAGTAGGGAGTATATCCATAACCGGGCTTAAGCAGGTAATAGTCTCTGCCAGCACCTTCTCCGAGGTCCACGTCACTGGCACCCGGTACACCGGATAGGCTGGTCGGTATCTGACCGGCTACATCATAGACCTTGTAATCACGAATTACGTCCTGGCCATTGATTCTGTAATCACCATATGGCCCGTTAGTGTAGTAGGGAACATCCCAGCTGAAATGAGAGTACTTTCTGTAAACAAAGTTCAGGCCCACACTCAGGTTCTTTCTGAGTTCGTGTTCCAGAGTAGTCAGCAGTTCATAAGTATAGGAAGATGTCGCCTTCTTGTTGACAAAATAAGGAGAAGGTCCAGGGGTCTGGCTGCCAGGCGTAAAACCGCCCCAGGAATAACCTTCAAAATTAGCATAATTCGGGTTGATAGCGCCGTTGACAATCAAGGGGACAGGAGCATAGGTGTTGGGGTCATTCCAGTAAAGTTCGTTAGCCTGCATTTTGTTATCTCCATTGTCATCCAGCCACCAGAAATCCAACCAGCAACCGGCGGCACCGTAGGGATTAAACAGGTAGTTGGAAGAACCGGTGCCCATGAAATCGCCGTACTTGGCACCGCTGATTTTGAAGATGGTCTTACCCGTCCCAAAGATATCATAAGTCAGACCAATTCTTGGAGAAAGTACATCCCAGCGATAATCAGGCTTTATCTTCGGAACAATCATGCCAGGCATGAAATTCTTTATGGCATTTTTCACATCTGGTTCAGCATACTGGGTCCAGACCGGGTTATCGTTAACCGTATAGTACCAGCTGGAATTGATGTGCGGCTGCTGACGGTCAAAACGCAAGCCGAGGAGCACAGTCAGACGTCCTTTGGTAATCGTATCCTGAACGTAAGCGGTATACTGGTCAACAGCCCAGTCCAGATTATAGGCGCTGTAAACGCTCATCTGCCTCATCCCTGGAGTAAAATCAGGTTCCCCATCCCCACTAAAGTCTATGTCTGGATAATTCAAGTTATACCTCATGTACAGGTTTCCGGGCGCGGCGGAATCAGTGGTAACTCTTCTGGTGATGTATTCCAGGCCGAACTTTACTTCGTGGCTTAAATTAAGGAAATTGTCGTTAAAGTACTGACCATTTAAGGTATAATCTTTCATCGGTCGCTTGGTAATGTAGTACCAGTTATCATAAGTAACATCATTGGCAACATCGTACATAACCAGCTTGTTCATTTCCGGATCACTGTGAGGAATCAGGGAGAAAGATGAATTCATGTAAGCAAACTTGAAGGATATGAGCAGGTTGTTGCCGAACATCTGTTCGTCCTGGATTTTAACAATAGGAGAACCCCAGTGGAAAGGACAACCCTGGTCATAACCTTCGGGGAAAGACGGGCTTGAAGAACGACCGATGAACTTTTTCTGCCCGGCCGTAAACAGAGCTTCAAAGCGGTTATTTTTAAAAGGTTGCAGGTTTAACTTGAAGTTATAATCTTCCAGTGTCGGTTTCTGAGGAGTACCAATAATTGTAAGAGCGTTAATGTCCTGAACGCCGTAGGACATCCATAACCAGGCTTTATCTCTTACCAGTGGTCCGCCCAGGCTGAAGCCATAGTCCTTAATCTGATTGATTTTATTGTAAGCTTTGTCCTTGTATTTAGCCTGGAAATAATTATCAGTCAAGTAGAAACGGCCTGTTAAGCTAACCTTGTTACCACCACGACGGGTAACCATGTTCAGACCAACGCCACCCGTCTGAACAGTTACATCGGCGCCACCCACCACCACGTTCATTTCTTCAAAAGAATCAAAGTCCCAATAAATGGGTGAAGCGCCAATAGCAGCCGGGTCAGTGACGACGACACCATCCAGAGCCCAGACATTATTAGCACCACCACTGACGTCGCCACGCGCATAATAGCTGGCCTGCTGACCGGATTCGCTACCACCGACGTTTTCACGGTCCATGATAACTGATGGTGCCAGGGCCATAACGTTCCAGGGGTCTCTGGCTGTCGGCAACGACTGCAAAATTTCCTGGGTGACGTTCTTGCCGACGGTCGTTTTCTTAGTATCCACCATCGGGGTTACGGCCGTAACCGTCACCTGTTCCTCCAGCACGCCCTGCTCCATGGTAATGGTCAGGTTAGTATTTCCGCCAATGACCACAATTATTCCGCTTTCCACTTTGGTTTTGAATCCTTGCAGCTCGCATTTTATAGCGTAGTCTTTAGCTGGAGGCAAAGACAAAAACCTAAACTGGCCCTCAGGCCCGGTTACCGTTGTCTGAGCAGGAAACATAGAGCTGGTCAAGGTGACAGTGACGCCAGGAAGGGGATTGCCCTCGGCATCCACTACCTTGCCGTAGATATTGCCGGTACGAACCTGAGCAGCCATAGAAACGGAAAGGACGATAATCAAAAGAGGCAACCAAATTTTTTTCACCGTTTCCTCCTTTTAATATTGATTGGAATCACCAATCAATGCCCTTGCCCTGGAGTGATGTTCACTCCAACCTGAATAAATTTGCCCTCAAATTTTTGAACTTTTTTAAGCCCTTCTTTTCACCTCCTTTCTCTATGAGGTTTTTCCAAAAATGGCCTTCTCCTTATTTGCAATTTATGTGCCAATTTTTTTATAGAAAAG
>JBBIRN010000121.1:3417-7013 GCA_037441785.1 Candidatus Aminicenantota bacterium
GCTAAATGGCAGACAGACTATCTGATATAAGATATATTTAGGCTTTTTGACTTTTTAATCCAAGAAAATGGATTGAATCCATTAAATTGAAAACAATTCGAAAATTGACTCCCCAAATGGCTTTATTTATTTTTTCAGGTATTCCAGCAACTGTTTGGCCAGGGCCGCTTTCTCATGCTGGGGAGCCAGCTCCACAAATTTCTGAAGGTAATTTATGGCCTCTTCTTTTTTGTTTTGACTGATGCACAGAGAACCCAGTTGAAAATAAGCCTCGGCATAATCCGGTTTAAGCTCCACTGCTTTCTGGAAATGGTTAAAGGCTTCTTCCCCCTGCCCCGAATTCAGCAAGCAAACTGCCAGGTTGTAGTGGGCATCAGGATCATTGGGGCTGAGAGTCACAGCCTTTTTGTAATATTCAAGGGCAGCAGCAAAATTATCCTGTCTGGCCAGCATTTCACCATATTCCTTGTTAGCGCTGAAGCTTTCGGGATTAAGCTCCACTGCTTTCTTGAAAGCTTCTCTGGCTTCGTCCAGTCGGTTAAGTTTTTTCAAAGTCAAACCATAATTAAAATAATACGCCCAGTTTCCCGAGCTAAGTTTTATAGCTTCTTCAAATTCTTTCAGGGCTTCAGCATAATTCTGCTTATTGTAGGCTTCAGTCCCGTTGATAAAGGCTTTATCAGCCGCGGAAAGAGCTTTCATGGCTACCTGGTCAGCTGTTTCCAGTTTTACTTCCAGCACAGTATCTGAGGCAATTTCCACATGAACTTCCGTGGTCTTGGTCAGGTAACCGTCTTTCTTGAATACGACCTGATAATAACCGGGCTGGATGCCAATCTGGGAAAATTTACCATCTTTTCCAGTGGTTGTTTCATAACGCTGGGAAACACTACGTACAGAAATTATGGAAACCGTGACCTTTTCCAGCGGATGACCCTGGGCATCAACCACCATACCCCTCACCTTTCCCTGGACCTGGGCCTGAACGCTTCCGGCCAGCAAAAACACCAGAAAGACAAGGACCAAAGATTTAATGATTTGAGTTAGCTTCATTTTTTCTCCTGCCAATCAAAAACAAACTAGAGAAGAACATTTTCTTCTCTGTATCTATTATATTATTTTTGCTCAATTTTTAAAACAATTTGCTGAGAATTAAACCTGTCCGCCGGGTCTGTTCAGTATCACAACTTTTTCCCAGCAAAAACTCAACAATGAACTCAACGATGATAAGCTTAAAACACCCGCTGGCTTTTCATTTTTTCTTTCTCTCTTTCCTGTTTTCTGAACTCAGCCTAACTCTTCTAAGCTCAGCTTAATCTTTCTGCCCGATTTTTCATTTGCTCTTTAATTTTTCTAATTTTTTTCTCAACTCCGGCTGGTCTGGCAGCAAAGACAGAGACTTTTCATAAACCTTGACGGCTTTTTCTTTTTCTCCCAGGTTCTCATAAGCTTCACCGGCCAGGTTCAACACCCCAACTTCCGTGGCCTCGGACAGAAGCTGTTCCAGGTAATAAACGGCCCGGGACCAATCTTTCAAGGCGGCATAATCAAGCGCCAGGACCTTTCCTGCTTCCCGGTTTTTTGTTTGCTCAAAAAGAGGCTGCACCGTTTCTATGGACCTGGAGTATTCACCGGCTCCATAAAGTGCCTTACCCAGCAGCAGGCGCGTTTCAGCTTCTTCCTGGTTTTTCAGGATACGCTCGCACCATTCTACGGTTTTTTTATAATCACCTTTCAAGAAATACTGAGAGGCCAGGATTTTGTCAAATTTCACCAACGACGCCTGGCTATAAAGCCGACTGTAAACCCAGGGAGCGGTTAACACGGGAGCACTTAAGACAATGAAGTTCTCTTTCTGCGTTTCCAGCGCCTGTCCATTTTGGGAAAGAATTAGCTCCACCTGGAAATAACCAGGCTTCACCTGGGTCAAGTCCACGGGTTCAAAAAACAAGCTGCCGTCAGAAGTTGCAACCTCTTTCAAGGCTTTTTCCTGACACTGTTTCCATTCGGGCGAATCAAGGCTTTTAACACATAACTGTACAGAAGCATCTTCTTTCAGGCCTGGACCCAAGTTTAAAAGCTGGGCAAAAACTTGAAGCTTTTCTGAGGGCGAAAATTCATTTCTGGCGCTGACCAGTAGTTCCGACCGGCCGACAGAAAAAGCCTTCATCTTCCCTTCCGGCAAATCTGCCCGGCTATGGTAGAGTATCAAAGAGCTAAGGTATCTCTTTTCTTGTGCTTGTGGTACTTTGAGGGTTGTTTCCCAGGAAGTAAAATCCTTGCCAGTTTTATTCTTCAGTAGTAGCAAAAGGCGGTAATTGCCAGGTAGCAGCGGCAGCATATCCTGGAGAGCAAACCTCTGCCGTCCGTGTTCTTCAAACTGCTTCTGGTTCAGACGCAGCGGTATCTCCTCTGTCTGGCTAAAAACCAGCCGGCCAGATTCATCCTCAATTCTGGTAACCAGCTCAAAATAGGCGGAGTAAAGGCCATTATTTTCTGCCAGGTTGATTTTTTCCGGCTCCAAAGACCAGTGGAGGAAGAAATTACCCCCGTTTCTTAAGACTTTGGCTGTGGCCTGACAAGGCGAATAATTGTGAGAATATTCCACCTCCACCAGGTCTTTAAAACTCAAGTAGTGCCGGGCATAATCTGTGACAAATTGTTTTTCCGGCAATGATTTTATGGCCGCAACAATAGATTGCGAGGAAAAAGAGCTGAATGAGGCAGCCCGGTCTTCAGGCAGGTAGCTGATGGCGGCTTTGGCCAGCTCACTGTTGATAGACTTAAGAATTTCTAAAGCTTTATTCCTGTTCAAAGTTTCTCTGGTAAGGGCTGGAATTACCAGTTTTTCCGGTCCCTCAACGCCCGGATAATAAAGCCGGTAATCGCCTACCCCTTGAGGTTGATAAAAGAGGAGATAAAAATAGCCCGGCAACCCGTATTTTGGTTCCCCCTTGTAAAACCAGAGTTCCATGGGCCAGATATCAGAAAAGGTGGCGAACACCTGTCTTTCCAGCGGCTTGCCCAGCAGCAGGTAATAAAACCCTCTCTCGGTCAAACATCCCCTCTTGGAAGAACCGATACTAAAGTAAGTATCGGCAAAATGTACCCGTTCCATGTATTCCCGGTAAAATTCGTTCTCACTTGTTTCCGGCTTAGGGTCTCTTATTTTCCAGAATAAGTTAATAAACCGGTCTCTTTCCTGTTCAGTTTTTAATTTATAAAAAACCTGCTTTTCAGCATCTGTAATTATAGGAGTGACTATTTCCAGCCATTCCCTCTGAGCCGGTGTGAGCACCTTGAGCAGGTCTTTTTCAGACTGAGAATGAAGCGGTTGCCAAAAAAGTGGAAAAAGAAACACAAAAATTAAGCCAAGCAGAAAAATTTTCCCGGTCTGTTGATGAGCTTTTCTTCCTTTTATTTTTTCCAAGGCTATCCTCTCTTTCAGTTTTTCAAAAAAATTTTATAAAATTTAAGAAAAAATATCCCAAAAATTTTCCCGGCCCTGGGCCTGGATTTTTATTACCGCTTTTAGCTTCCATTATTTTTACTTACCATTTTATCAAAAAGTTCCATGTTTTAAACAACTTTCTCTT
>JBBIRN010000122.1:0-1234 GCA_037441785.1 Candidatus Aminicenantota bacterium
GCTATCCTGAGAGCTCTGGCGCAAAAGCCTGTAAGCCTCAGCTGCCGTGTGGTAGCCAATATTTTTAATCAGCCGGGCCTGCACCTCAACCAGGTAAGAAGGAACCTGTGAGGATAATTTGCTCAGGTTGGTGTAATTGAGAATTTCCACCAGTTCGTTTTTAGTCAGTCCATACAATTGGGCCAGGCGCTCAAGAAAAATCTGACGGTCAATTTCCAGAAGCGGGTGCCCCAGGATAAAATCAACCCAGCGCCTGAACCAGAGCGAGATTTGCTGGGCGGAAGAAGTGGGTCCAAAAATTTTTGTGATATCAGCTTCTTTGCGGGAGTAAAGTTCATCATTCTGTTTAAGAGTCTCCGGGTCCAGGTCGAGTGAAAAACCCGGTTCAGAAGCTTCTGGAGTCTGAAGCGCAGCCTGAAGAAGTTGAGCGTAGGGGAGTGGCCCGGTTTTATAAGCCGGGTCGTAGCGGCCGACAAATTCAATATTTCCGGTTAACGGGTCGAGCAGCACCTGAGTGAGGACATTTATGGAGTCAAGGCTTTGCACCGGATGGCTAATGGCTGGTTGCGCCTCAGTATCAATCCCCGGGATAAAAAACATTTTGGGCGGGGTAATAGCCTCCAGACGCAGCCGGCCGATGAGAGTGGCGGTTAATTTCAGAGGCTGGGCCTGCCGTTCAATTTCCAGCTCAACTTTATCGTAAGGAGGATGAAAGGCAATTAACTCTGTAGCCTGATCTATGGAGTTAACGGGTTGTCCGTCAATGGCCAGAAGCACATCTCGTGGCTTGAGGCCAGCCTGAGTGGCGGGCGAATCAGGACTTATCTGGTCAATGATAATCTTTGATCCGGGACCTTGCTGGAAGTGGACGCCGAGAAAGCTGCGGTATGGCGGATAATCAGTCGCCAGAACGGGGTTATCAAGCAGGAGAGTCAGCAAAAGAAAGAAAGAAAACCAAGAAAAAGCAAGCTGACCCGATAATTTTGAGGCTCCTGTTGTTTTCCCGATTAAGCCAATTTTTCTTGTGCGGTGTGAAATTAACTTTTCTTCTTGGGACCATTTTATTTTCCTTCTCTTGATTTATTCCTCAGTTAATCATTTAAGCTCAAAGTCCATTATAGCTTCAGGCTTGCAAATTTTAAAAAATTAATTATGGTTGCTCTATCATTTTGATAAGAAAGGTTCCGGGTAAATATCTGGCTGGAACAGGTTTTCTTGGTGAATTTAAGAATAA
>JBBIRN010000122.1:1244-6971 GCA_037441785.1 Candidatus Aminicenantota bacterium
CAGAAGCATAGGGGATAGAGTCCGCTCTAAAAAGAAGAAAAAGGAATGATGCCAGAAAAATTGGGAGGCCTGGACGGAGAATAATTTAAGGACAATCAATGAAAAGGCCAACGGGAAAAACTTTACTTGGCTTCTGGTTTAACTTTGCGGCCCAACTTTTTAATTTAATCAATTTGGAATTAAGTCTGAGCCTTTGAGCTAATAGCAAAATAGCCTTTGTTGCTTTTGGTATTTTGCTTCTGCCAGCTCACCACGAGAACATACCTTGGTCCATTGTTTTTATTTAATTTGACCACGGCAGAATTTTTGTCAGCCGGATATTTTTTGGGGTCTTTAGGTTTAACAGTCAGGGTCAGCTGGAATTCCTCAGGCAATTTGTTGAACTGGTCGGGGGTAAAAAGTAAGGTAAATTCGCCCTGGCTGTTGGTAACCAGTTTATTCTGTCTGATAGCTTTTAAGATGACGTCAAACTGGGTCTTTTCCGCCGGACCGGATTCGCCGCCCGCCGCCAGTTTAGGTGTTACCGGACCAATCTGCTCCACGGTGATTTCAGCTCCTGGCACAGGTTCGCTCTGAAGGCTTGATTTGGTGGTGGCGGTGATAAAAGCATCCAGAGCTTTTTTCTTTTCAGCCGGTTGATTTGAAGTGGAGGCGCAGCCAGCCAGGATAAAGCTGATTACCAGAATTGAAATTAATGTTAAGCCTCGCTTCATAGTTTTCTCCTTTACGATTTTTAACTGCCAATTTACAAAATTTTTAGGCTCCGGTCAAAATTTATTTTTTAAGGTGAGATTTTAAGCTGGGCTCACTTTTTTGGCTCTTCCAGCATTTTGAATAAAAGTTTTCCTTGTTGAAAAAACTCCGTTTTTCTGTAGATTCTTCGGTCTTAAAATTATCCCCTTTTTGGGGAAGAAAGGTCATAAAATTTCTTTAAACGGGCTGACGCTCTATTTAATTTGGACTATTGACAATACGAAGGTATGAAGATAATATGTATATACAAGATATCGCAAGGAGGCTTGAATGGAAAAACAGCTGCTTATCCGCATAGACAACAACCTGAAAGAGCGCCTGGAGAGGTTGGCCCGCAGCGAAGGGAAAACGACAAGCGAGATGGTTCGTGAACTTATCAGTGAATATGTTACGGAAAAAGATATTGGCGCTTATATTGAGGAGTTGTGGAATAAGGTCGGCAACAAACTCAGAGAGAAAGGCGTAAGACCGGATGATGTCAGAAGGGCTGTGGCGGAAACAAGGAAAGAGCACGGATGAGAGTAGTTATAGGCACCAACGTTTTTATCTCTTCTTTTTTTGGCGGCAAACCGAGAGAGATAATTAACCTCTGGAAGGAAGGGAAAATCATCATCTGCTTGACGCCGCCGGTCATAGAAGAGTACGTAGAAGTCCTGAAAAGGCTGGGGCTGGATGGTGAACCAGAGTTAAAGGAATTGATCGATTTTCTGGCTAAGGGATATAACATTTGCTTTAGGACTAAAACTCCATCTTTACAAGTAGTCGATCAAGACCCGGCTGACAATAAGTTTATTGAAGCGGCGGTAGGTTTAAAAGCAAAGATAATAATCAGCGGAGATAAACACCTGCTGGCCCTTAAAGAATATTTTGGGATTAAAATTTTATCCCCGGCAGAATTTTTATCTGACTTTAAATCTTCGGGAAAGAAAAAGAAATAATCTCCCGCTTATCAGATTGTATTGCTGGGAAATTAGCCAGGAACGATAAAAGCTTTTTAGTGATAAGATTAATAATTTGAAATCCATATTTTAATTTTTAGGTCCTTCCGACTTTTAAATGGGTAAACTCGGAAAATCATAACTCTCAATGAGCGAATAGAGGACTCAACGATGAAGGTTTTAAAAGATGGTCGGAGAGGAATGTTCTTTATTTTGTTTATATTTCCTCAATTAGCTTCATTTCCTATGAGTTGGCCAAGATTCAACTTAGGTTTAAGGAACCAGCAATTTCTCATTTTTACCCACAATATAGCCGGATGAGCCAATTTTTAATGTGCAATGATGACAAAATGCCTTGAATTGGTAGCTCTTATATTGTCAAACCATTTCTTAATGGTATTGTTTCGGATGGAATAGATGAAATACAGCAAACTCTCCGTAATTTTTTCAACGAATAAGCTCGTCTTCTATTTTTAAAACTCAGGGCTTAAAGATGTAAGCATTTTCAGAGCTCTGGACTGAGTTGGCCTGAGCTGAATTTATCTTTTGCCTGATTTGAGCTTCTTAAGGTAAAATTGTTTAAAAATTGTAGAGGCGGAAATGGCGAAAAAAAGTTTTAAGCTGCCGCATACGCTGGTATTAATTTATCTGCTGGTCATTCTGGTTTATGTGCTGGCTCTGGTTTTGCCGTCCGGGGAGTTTGACCGGGCGGAGAAAACGGTTCAGGGCCAGACCCGGCTGGTCACCGTGCCAGGCACCTATCATCAGATAGAGAAAAAGTGGCTTGGTCCGCAGTGGCTGCTGATTGCACCTATTCGCGGTTTTCAGGATGCTTCGCTCATCATCTTTCTGATTTTTATTTTTGGCGGAACTTTTGGCATTCTGACTAAATCCGGAGCTATTGATGCTGGAATTCACCGGCTGGCGGCCTTTTTCGGGCGGAATCCCAGACTGAGGGTTCTGGTTATACCGGTGCTGATGATAATCTTCTCGCTGGCTGGAAGTGTTTACGGCATGGCCGAAGAGTCCATTCCCTTTGTCTTGATTTTTATTCCTTTTGCCATTTCTATGGGCTATGACTCGGTGGTTGGAGTAGCCATTCCGTTTGTGGGTTCGGCGGTGGGCTTTTCGGCTGCTTTTTTCAACCCCTTTACTGTGGGCATTGCCCAGGGTTTTGCCGAGTTGCCTTTGTACTCAGGCCTTGGCTACCGGCTCATTCTCTGGGTCATAGCTACGGTTATCGCCATTGCCTTTGTGATGATTTACGCGGAGAAGGTTAGAAAAAATCCGCAGCTTAGCCCAGTGTACGAGCTTGACCGCGAGCGTCTTTTGCACGAGGGAAATTCTGCACAAAACCTGGAATGGGGGATATCACAAAAGTTGATAATTGCCACCCTTTTTGCCGGCATTCTGCTTTTAATCTACGGCATCTTAAAGAAGGGCTGGTACATGGAAGAAATTGCTGCCTTGTTTCTGGGCCTCGGGCTTATCTCAGGTTTTTTAGCCAGGATGAGACCGTCGGAGATGGCCAGAAATTTTGTTGATGGTGCCAAGGATATGATGAATGTCTCCCTAATTATCTCTGGTGGGCGAGCAGTGTTAATTATCCTCAAGGAAGCTGCGGTCTTGGACACCATGCTGCAGGGGGCGGCGGGGGTTATTTCAGCCGTGCCATCTATCCTGACGGCTCAGATAATATTCCTGGTGCAGGCGGTGATTAATTTCTTTGTCCATTCGGGAACGGCCCAGGCGGCCCTGACCATGCCGATTATTGCTCCGCTTAGCGACCTGGTGGGAATTACCAGGCAGACTTCAGTGCTGGCTTTTCAGCTCTGCGAAGTAATAAACCCCATTCTGCCCACCTCAGCCGTCACCATGGGCGTGCTGGGCGTGGCCAAGATTCCGTGGGAGAAGTGGGCCAAGTGGTTTCTGCCTCTTATGCTGGTACTTATGGTCTTCAGCCTGCTGGCCCTTATCCCGCCAGTGCTGATGAAGTGGGGTCCCTTCTAAACGGGGACAACTATGTGCGCCCCAATTTTTATTGATAAAAGTGCAAATTTTTCCTGACGAAAGTGCCATAGCTAAAGGACAGGAAGCCTAAATTAGCGAATTAAGGCAATTCTTGCGGTATTTTCAAGACAATTTCTTTTTAAATATTTATCTGTGGCCACAGAAAAAAAAGACCAAAATTAATTCAGAAACTTAAGATAAAATGCAGGATGTGTTTAATTGATTTGCCTCTCTAATGTTCTTGAAACCGCGAAAGGCGAACGGGATTGAATAGCAAAAACTTTCTTGATTTCTATTTTTTTGCTTTCAAATCTCCTTTGAATTTATAATAAGCCCGGTGATAGATATTCTAAATATTGAATCAAAATTTTAGTCTATGATCAAAGTTTCCTTTGACCTGGCTATTTAAGTAATGTGAGGGATGAAAGATGAGGCCCGAGATTAGAATTATCGCGCCGCGTCTGGCGTCGCTCTTTCTGATGTTTTGCTTATTATTTCCAGCTTGCAAAAAATCAAGCCCCACTGGCCCAACGCCTCCTGCCGAAAAAGGTTACAATTATTATTATGTTGGCAACCAGGCTGATGTGAGCACGGCCACTTTTCCCGGCTATGTGCTGATGGGTGGCGGTTCCGACGTAGATGAAGCTTTTCGCTGGATGATTCAGCGCAGTGGGGGAGGCGACTTTGTGGTCATCAGAGCCAGCGGCACCGAGGCCTACAACCCCTACATTGCCAGCCTGGGCCAGGTGGATTCGGTGGAAACTCTGGTAGTTTACAGCCAGACCGGTGCTAACGACCAGTTCGTAGCTGACAAAGTCCGGAAGGCTGAGGCTTTGTTCATTGCCGGTGGTGACCAGGCTGATTACCTAAGGCTGTGGAAAGGGACAGCCCTCCACGAGGCCATAAATTATGCCATTAGCCGCGGCGTTCCGGTTGGCGGGACCAGCGCAGGCCTGGCTGTTCTGGGGGAGTTTGTTTTCTCTGCTCTAAACGGCACTGTTTATTCACCAGATGCCCTGGCCAATCCTTATAATTCATACATTACTCTCGAACGCAACTTTCTACATATCCAGGTGCTGCGAAAAGTTATTACTGATAGCCATTTCGTAACACGCAACCGGATGGGCCGCCTGATAGTCTTCCTGGCCAGGATAGTCAAGGATGGCTGGGCGGCGGAAGCGAAGGGCATTGGTGTAGATGAAGCTACAGCTTTGTTGGTGGAACCAGATGGTACTGCAGCGCTGGTCGGTTCAGGAGCTGCTTATTTTTTGCTGGCTAACCATATGCCTGAAGTGTGCCTGCCTTCTACGCCCCTGACTTACAGCCTTATTCCGGTTTTTAAGATGAGCTCAGGTGGCTTTTTTAACCTTCTCTCCTGGCAGGGAAGCGGGGGGAGAGCTATTATCTTTCCGTCAATGCGGGTGTGCTGTCTTCATCTACAGGTTCAGTTTATTAAGAAAAAGGTAAGCAGCAGGCGCGATTATCCAGCAACTGAAATTGAGCGGATAATCAAACGTTAATTTTGGCGCCAGATTCTGCCACCAGGATTTTTCCCAGGCAGCCAGATACCCTAATAAATTTCTTCCTGGAAGAATTCTTCAATGCGGTCAGGGCAGTGCCGCAGACCCCACATCAGCTTGGCGCAGAGAATTTCCAGGCTCTGTTCATGTCCCTCTATGGCCCCCAGCTCCAGAGCTTTTCGTCCCACATCGTAAATAGGCATCAGCGTTTTTCCGTGCAGGCATTGAGAGGTAACCACCACCGGCAGCTTTTTCTGTTTGGCTTTTTTAAAAAAGTCTTCAAAGCCGTAAGGTATATTTCCCGTGCCATAGGCCCGGATTATGATGCCCTTTATCTTTTCGTTGTTCAGAAGAAATTCCAGGTCAGCCGGGTCGCAGCCAGGAGTGATGGTGTAGACAAAGATGTCATGTTCAAAGCCCGGGCTTATTTCAATCTGGTGAGGGTGAGGAATTCTTTTTTTTAGCCACGGTTTTATTTTTATTTCAATGGATATTTCGCCGGCGTC
>JBBIRN010000123.1:0-6950 GCA_037441785.1 Candidatus Aminicenantota bacterium
AAACAGAGCATTACAAAAGGCTGGAATATGTCAATAAATATTTCGGCCGGGAAAGTGCCAAGCCCGGCTGGAAAACGGACCGGGGCCGGATTTACATCATTCTTGGTCCACCCAACGATATTCAGCACATTGAGGGCAAATCTGAAGTTTATAACTGCGAAATCTGGTTTTACCAGGGAAAAACTGACCTGGGCTTGCCTGCTGGCTTTAACCTTCTTTTCTTCCAGGAAAAAGGCACAGGTGAGATGCGACTTTACAGCCCGACCAATGATGGCCCCCAGGCCTTGCTCACCGGCTACTGGGGAGACCAGACTGATTATATGAAAGCATATCAGCAATTAAGGGAGGTGGACCCCACCCTGGCCAACATTTCTCTGTCGCTGATACCAGGTGAAGAAAACCAGAACCTCGGACGTCCGACCCTTTCTTCGGACCTGTTGCTCCGCCAGATTGAGCTTACTCCTCAAAGAATGGTTGAGGATAAATATGCCCGCAAATTTTTTGAATACAAGGACATCGTGGAAGTTGAATACACGGCCAATTATCTGGACAGTGATTATCTGGTGAAAGTCAGCAAGGTACCTCAGGGTTATTATCTTATTAATTATGTCTTAGAACCCAAGCGGCTGTCCGTCAATCAGTATGATAATCGTTTTATGACTAACTTGAAAGTGAACGGAACGCTTACTACTCTTGATGGCCGGCTGGTTTATCAATACGAAAAAACCTATCCCGTGCAGATGACCGAAGCCCAGATGAAAGAGAGAGCCAGTCAGCCGGTGGCCATCTATGATGTTTTCCCCTGCGTTCCAGGCGATTATAAACTTTCTGTGCTTCTCAAGAATGAAGCCTCCAAAGAATTTACCAGTCTGGAGCAGACCATTAGAATTCCTGGTCGGTCTGGCGTGGAAATGTCCAGCCCGATTCTGGCTTATAAAATCTCACCGGTGGAAGCCGGAGGTCGGGTAAAAGCCTTTTTACTCGGGAATTATCAGCTTTATCTACAGGCCAACCGGGTTTTTACTTCCAGGGAAGAACTGGCGGTGGTCCTCCAGGTTCATGGTCTGACAGAGGACCTTAAAGCTAAAGCCAGTTTGAAATATCAGATAATGAAGGAACAGGAAAAGCAGCCTTTCCAGGAAAAGATCGTTCCCCTCAGCGAAGTTGAGACCCTGCCTGATGTTATTCAGGTCTTTCCTTTAAAGGAGTTTCCGCCAGCTCATTATTTTTTGGCCGTCTCCCTGCTTGTCAACGGTCAGGAGCAAATCACCACCAAAGAAGAGTTTGATGTCAGCTACCTGGAAACTTTGCCCCGACCCTGGGTACTGTCGCGGGTGTTACC
Source organism: Candidatus Aminicenantota bacterium (assembly GCA_037441785.1). Classification (GTDB taxonomy): domain Bacteria; phylum Acidobacteriota; class Aminicenantia; order Aminicenantales; family Saccharicenantaceae; genus Saccharicenans. The sequence continues at coordinate 1,343 of JBBIRN010000123.1, forward strand.
TTCTCTGGACAATCCTTATTATGGCTACATCATAGGCACGCAGCTTTATCATCTCGGGCGGCTGGCGGAAGCCAGAACCACGCTGGAAAAGGCTCTGGCGGTCTCGCCCGAAACCGAAGAACTGGCCATGGCGCTGGCGAGAGTTTATGTGGCCCAGAAGGAATATGATAAAGTTCCAGGTCTTCTGGACCGTTTTCTGAACAGGGAAAAAGCTGCTGCCTATGAGACCTACCTAACAGCCGGGCAGGCTCTTTTTGAGAGCGGGAAATACGAGCAGGCCATAAACGTGCTGGATAAAGCAGTCAACCATTACGGAACAGATATTAACCTGCTAAATTTAATCGGCGATTGCTATCTTAAAGCCGGCCGGAAAGAAGAAGCGCTGGCCATCTGGCAGAAATCAATTGAGATCAACCCGGAACAGCCTGAGCTGAAAAAGAAAATAGAAGCAGCTAAAAAGCATTAAAACTTAAGACTGGCTGGGGTGGCTGAGCTGAATTTGACTGGCGATGTTTTTTCGCCTGGCTTAGTTTTAATCTTTGTTTTGTTTAACTCCGGGATTATTTTGTTTGCTGGGAAAATTGGCAGCGGTTTTCCGCATTTTTAGGCGGGTAGAGGCTTTTACCGGGCGAACTTATTTTGATTCTGGAGAGTGAAATTAATTTAGTTCATTTTGGCCAGTAATCTTGCCTTTTTCCTGTAATCTTTGAGTATTCCCCGCCGGAAAAAGCATCTCTATGAAGAAACATACAGAAGGAAAAATTCGGGTTAGAAAGCAGGCTTGAGAAATAATTTTCCTGTGGCAAATTTTTCTGAGAGGTTGTTAAATTTAGTGAAATCTGCTATTTTTTTTAGCTTAATAATGAGAAAGCCTGGAGCAAAAAGATGACGGTAAAAGAAAAAACGGTCGCGAATTATGAAGGCAAAGAAATAAAATTTTTTGAGCTGGAAAACAGCCATGGTCTGAAAGCCGTGTTGATGAATTATGGAGCTACACTGATTTCTCTTTTTGTCCCAGACCGGCAGGGTCAGCTGGTGGACATCACTTTGGGGTTTGATACTTTTGAAGAATATTTAGGAAAAAATCCTTATTTTGGTGCCACGGTGGGCAGGTATGCCAACAGAATTGGCGGCGGCCGGTTTGTTCTGGAAGGCCAGGAGTATCAGCTGGCAAAAAATGAGGGAGAAAATCATCTCCATGGAGGAATAAAAGGCTTTGATAAAGTAGTCTGGGAAGCGCAGCTGGTAGGAAATTCTCATTCAGCGGGAATAAAATTCCATTATTTAAGTCCTGATGGAGAAGAGGGCTATCCTGGAAACTTAGATTGCCAGGTTAACTATCTGTTAACCGATGATAATGAGCTTCATATTTCCTACCTAGCCACGACCGATAAAACCACCCATGTAAACCTGACTCATCACAGTTATTTCAACTTGGCCGGTCAGGGAGAAGGTGATATCCTAAGTCATGAGCTGCAGATTTGGGCTTCTCGTTATCTCCCGGTACGCCCCGGGCTGATTCCAACTGGTGAGCTGGTTGAGGTTAATGGTACGCCGTTTGATTTCCGGCAGCCGACAAAGATAGGAGCGAGGATAGACCTGGTGCCCGGAGGTTATGATCATAATTATGTGCTTGATAACAATGGAATATTGAACCTGGCCGCCAGGGTGTTTGAAGCAGCTTCAGGCAGGTTGATGGAGCTTTATACCACTGAACCTGGTCTCCAGTTTTACTCCGGCAATTTTCTGGATGGGTCAATAAAAGGAAAGGCTGGAAAGGTTTATGGGAAATATGCTGCTTTTTGCCTGGAGCCCCAGCATTTTCCTGATACACCAAACAACCCCCATTTCCCTTCCTCAGTTCTCAGGCCCGGTAAAACTTACCAGAGCCTGACCATTTTCAAGTTTTATGCGAGATAAACGCTTTTCTCGTTTGCACCGCGGAAGGGAAAATACCGATTGCCGGAGAATCTTTGTCCCCGGTTTAAAAAATAAGAAATATAGAAGGTGTCCCCATTTTTTACTGCTTGACAGGATATCTGATATGTGATATATCAGATTTGGAGCCAATATGAAAGGCATGATATTTGACCTTAAGCACTATGCGGTGCATGACGGTCCAGGCATAAGAGTTACAGTTTTTTTTAAGGGGTGTCCTCTGCACTGTCTGTGGTGTCATAACCCGGAAAGTATTTCACCAGGGAAAGAGCTGATGCTTATGCCCAACCGCTGTGCCCGTTGTGGTGATTGCGTCAAAGCATGCAATTATGGAGCTTTGTCTCAAAAAGCAGATGGCGAAGTTGTGGCTGACCGCAATAAGTGCACTCTATGCGGCGATTGCCTTAAAGCCTGTGCCCGAGAGGCTATCCAGATTGTTGGTTGGGAAACGACCATTCCTGAAATTCTCGCTGAAATTGAGAAGGACCGGGCCTTTTTCGACCAGTCTGGAGGTGGGGTAACACTGACCGGCGGTGAGCCCCTCTTGCAACCCGAGTTTACTGAAGCTCTGATTGAGGAGCTGAAGGAACGCGGTCTTCATGTGGCCCTGGATACTTCCGGCTATGCCCCGGAAGATACGTTTTTGAGGATAGCTGGAAAATCTGACCTGGTGCTTTTTGACTTGAAGTTGATGGATGAGGAAAAGCACAAAAAATTTACAGGTGTTTCCAACCGGCTGATTTTGCATAATCTCCGGGTTCTTGATTCTAAAACTCAGGTGCCGGTGTGGGCCCGTTTCCCTCTTATTCCTGGAGTCAATGACGGGGAAAAAAACCTGGAAGAGATGGCCGATTTTCTGGTCTCTTTAAAAAATGTTAAATTGATAAACATTCTGCCTTATCATAAAGGCGGGGTGGAGAAATTCCGCCGTCTGGGGCGAGAAACCGAATTTCAGGTTTTTGAGCCCCCGACAGAAGAAAACATAGACCGGGTGATCAAGTTTTTTCAGGAGAAAGGCTTTCAGGCCAAAAAGGGAGGATGAACATGAACGAGAGAATAAAGAAATTAAGAGAACAATCGCTCAACATCAGGCCTTCTATCAGTCCAGAACGAGCCAGGATTGTGACCGAGGTTTACCGGAGTCCGGAAGCTCAGGCAGCTTCTTTTGCCCGGCAGCGGGCTCTGGTTTTTAAGGCTTTAATGGAAAAAAAGAAGATTTTTATAGATGATGGTGAGCTGATCGTCGGCGAAAGAGGCCCAGCTCATAAAGCCACGCCGACCTACCCAGAAGTTTGCTGCCACAGCCTGCAGGACCTGGAAACCCTGAATTCCCGCCCCAAAACCAGTTATGCCGTTGATGAGGAGACGCTGAAAATTTACCATGAGGAAATTATTCCCTTCTGGCGCGGCCGGGCCATGCGCGACCGCATATTTGCTCAGATGACGCCGGAATGGAAAGAAGCCTACGAGGCCGGCATTTTTACTGAATTCATGGAACAGCGGGCACCAGGTCATACAGTTCTGGGGGATAAAATCTACCACCAGGGGTTGCTGGACATCCTGCAGGACATCCAGGAATCTTTGAGCCGCCTGGACTTTTACCGGGACCCAGAAGCCCTGGACAAGAAAGAAGAACTGGAAGCCATGGCTATCTGCGCTGAAGCACTGATTACCTACGCTCGCCGTCATGCCCGGCTAGCCAGAGAAATGGCCGAAAAAGAAAAAGATCCTCAGCGCAAAAAAGAACTGGAAAAAATTGCTGCCACCTGCGAGTGGGTGCCGGCTCACGCTCCGAGAGATTTCTGGGAAGCTTTGCAGTATTACTGGTTTGTCCACGTGGGAGTAACCACCGAATACAACACCTGGGATTCTTTTAACCCCGGACGGCTTGACCAGCACCTGTATCCTTTTTACCGGAAAGGCCTGGAAGAAGGTACGCTGACCCGGGAGCAAGCGAAAGAATTGCTTGAAGCTTTCTGGGTCAAGTTCAACAACCAGCCGGCTCCTCCGAAAGTTGGAGTAACGGCTGAAGAAAGCGGGACTTACACTGACTTTGCTCTCATCAACGTTGGCGGACTAACGCCCGACGGCCGCGATGCAGTCAATGAACTTTCTTTCCTTATTCTTGAGGTCATTGAAGAAATGCGCCTTCTCCAACCAAGCTCCATGGTCCAGGTGAGCGCCAAAAATCCGGACTCTCTTCTCCTGCGAGCTCTGAAAATTGTGCGCACGGGCTTTGGGCAGCCCTCTATTTTCAACACGGACGCCATTGTCCAGGAGCTGGTCCGGCAGGGCAAGACAGTGGAAGATGCCCGGCGCGGCGGAGCCAGTGGTTGCGTAGAAGCGGGTGCTTTTGGCACGGAAGCTTACATCCTGACCGGTTATTTCAACATACCAAAAGTTTTTGAGATTACCCTGAATAACGGAGTGGACCCGAGAACAGGAAAAAAGATTGGGCTGGAAACCGGTGACCCGCGAAACTTCAGGACTTTTGAAGAGTTGCTTCAGGCTTTTGAAAAACAGATGCGCTACTTCATTGATATCAAGATAAGAGGGAATAACGTCATTGAAAAACTTTTTGCCACCTATCTGCCGGCACCTTTTCTTTCGTTGTTCATTGATGATTGTGTAGCCAAAGGGAAGGATTATCATAACGGCGGTGCCAGGTACAACACCCGCTACATCCAGGGTGTGGGACTAGGCTCTATCACTGATATCCTGGCAGCTGTGAAGTACAACATCTATGACCAGAAGCTTGTGACCTGGGAGGAAATGCTTGAGGCTTTGCAGAAGAACTTCGTTGGTTACGAGAAGCTGAGGGACAGGTTGATTAACAAAACTCCGAAGTTTGGAAATGATGATGACTACGCTGATGAGCTGGCCAAAAAAGTTTTTGATATGTACTTCAACCTGATTGATGGCCGACCGACAGTCTGTGGCGGTACCTATCGCATTAACCTGCTGCCGACCACAGTTCATGTTTATTTTGGCAAGGTGACCGGGGCCACACCGGACGGACGGCTGGCCGGCGAGCCCCTCTCCGAAGGTATTTCTCCTGTTCAGGGAATGGACCGCAAAGGGCCAACGGCGGTTATCAAATCCGAGGGCAAGCTGGACCACATCAAAACCGGCGGCACCCTGTTGAACCAGAAATTTACTCCTCAGCTCCTGGCTGAGGAAGAGGGCTTGGTCAAGCTCAAAGATTTGATCCGGACTTATTTCAAGTTCATGGGGCACCACATCCAGTTCAACGTAGTAACAGCTGAAACCCTGCGTGAGGCTCAAAAACATCCGGAAAAATACCGTGACCTCATCGTGCGGGTAGCGGGTTATAGTGATTATTTTGTTGACTGTGCCAAAGAACTTCAAGACGAAATCATCCGCCGCACCGAGCACGAAAGCTTCTGAAAAATTAAAATAGATTTGACTGGCGGCCGTTAAGCAGGCAAAAGAGAGGGGGGCAATTTCCCCGATGGGTTAAAGAAGGGGGCGGCGCAAAAAATTTCTTTGTCTGATAAAAGACTCAGCAGTGAAGCAGCGATCAGGAGGGGCAGGAAAAGGCCTTTTAGGCCAGGATATCTGCGCCTGAAATGTTTTTCCTGATTTCTGGTTGCTAATTTCCCGAGTCGTTTTCCTGTTAAGCTGCTTTTCTCATAACCAAGAATTCAAT
>JBBIRN010000124.1:0-5300 GCA_037441785.1 Candidatus Aminicenantota bacterium
AAATATAAGGGATGTTGGGATAATTAAAAAAGAGGATTTAATATTTCTTGATGAGATAAGAAATTTTTCAGGAGCTAAATTTCCTATTAAGACCATTAAAAAATGGGAGAGATTTAGACCTAATTATGTTCCGACAGTATTCGGAGTGGGCCAGGATGGTAGAATATATTTTATTCTGGCCTGCGTTGGAATAGAACATGCGTATTTGCGGGCTTATCTGGATGAACTTTTAAGAAAATACAATTATTTGATGAGTAAGCCAAATCTGAAGTAAAATTTTAATACATTAATCAGGTTGTAATTAATATGTTAGAGCTAAAAGGAGTGAGCAAAAAATTTGGGTTTTTGAAGGCGGTGGATAATGTTAGCTTCACGGTGAGATCAGGGGAGTCGGTTGGTTACCTGGGGCCAAACGGCGCCGGCAAATCCACGACCATCAAGATGCTGGCCGGTCTCTTAGAGCCCACAGGTGGCGAAATTATCTACCAGGGTCGAAACGTCTGGAAAAACCTGGTCTGGTTTAAAGCCAGGCTGGGCTATGTGCCGGAGGAGCCGGCCATTTATTCTCACCTGAGTGCCTACGATTATCTGCTGATGGTGGGCAGGCTGCGCGGGATTAAAGACTCAGTACTCAAACCGAAAATCAGAGGTTTTCTGGAAGTCTTTAGCCTCGGCGGCGACATGTATTCCGAAATTGCTTCCTTTTCCAAGGGCATGGTCCAGAAGGTGCTGATTTCAGCCGCCCTGCTCCACGACCCGGAAATTCTGCTTCTGGACGAGCCGCTTTCTGGTCTTGATGTCTCCACGGCTCTGGTCATCCGAGAGTTGATCCGCCATCTGGCGGCTGAAGGGAGAATTGTCATCTATTCTTCTCACATTCTGGAAGTGGTGGAGAAAATAGCCAGCCGGGTAATAATCCTGCACAAAGGCAGAATTCAGGCAGATGATTCGGTTGACAACCTGCGTCATTTGATGAAGGTTCCGTCGCTGGAAGAAATTTTCAGCCAGTTAGTCTTGCAGGAAGAACCGGAAAAAGCCGCTTCGGAACTTCTGTCTTTGATGAAGAAAAATGCTTAGCCGGGGCTGAATCATGGTCAGGCTCTTGGATAAATTTAATTTAGCCCAGCTTGCTTTCTCTTCCCGCTTAATAATTCTCATCCGCCATTTCTTTAAGCGCCTCTTTCTGAATGAAACAGTTTTCTTTGAAGAGCAGATGGTGGGAAAGGTTATAGGTGTTATCGCTATTCTGGCTATTTTCCCGGGTTATGTGGCTGATGCGCTTCTTTTTAAATACTTGCTGATGCCAGAAAGCGGAACAGCCTGGGCCGAGACAGCTGTTTTCACCACGCTGATGATGGTTTTAATCGGTCTGATTACTCTTTTTGAGTGGGATGTTATTTTCCTGGACCAGAAAGATTATGCCAACCTGATGCCTCTTCCGGTCAGGCCGCTCACTGTCTTTTTAGCTAAATTTATCAGTCTGATTATGCTTCTCGGGCTGTTTGTGGCGGGTATTAATTCATTATCTTCGGTAGTCTTTGCCATGTACCTCTCTCAATCAAAAGGCTATGGCCTGTTTTCAGCCTTCGTTCTTTTCCTAACTCATCTTCTGGTTATGTTGGCCGCTGGAGCCTTTGTCTTTTTCACCATGGCCCTCATACCGGGAATCTTTACCATCCTTCTTCGGGGAAAGTTTTTTCAGCGGCTTTCTGACCTCATCAGGTTCGTCTTGGTGGCGGCTCATGTTTTTGGGCTTTATTTTTTCGTTATGGATACCAAATGGATTGAACGGTGGTATGAAAGCCTTCAGGCCATAAAAGAGGCGCCAGGTCCCTGGGTAATGAATTTCCCACCCCTCTGGTTTACCGGTTTGTATCAGGTGCTGATGGGGAATAAGGAGGTATTCTTTGAGAAGCTGGCGGACAGGGCACTTCTGGCTCTGGGGACGGTCGTCGGAGCATTTTTTCTGATTGTTTTGTCTTCTTACAACCGGCACCTGAAAAAAATGGCTCCGGAGGGGGCGAAGCATTATCGCCCGTCGCTGCTGAGGAGAATTGCCGAGCCGGCTTTAAACATAATCTGGCTAAGAAACACAACCGAAAGGGCAGCTTTCTGGTTTTATCACAGTGCTTTCCGTCGCAGCCGACTGCATCGCAACCGGGTTATGTCTTACCTGGGGGTTGGGGTGGCTTTTACCCTGATTATGCTGGCTTCAACAGGAAAGTATTTCTGGAAATACCAGTCTGGAAACATGCTCTCGCTACCTCTGGTTTTAACCTTTTTTATGCTGGTTGGGGTGCGGGATGCGGTCAATATTCCGGTTAACTTTGAAGCTAACTGGGCTTTTCGGCTCACAGAAAACCCTGAAAGATGGCCCTATTTTTCAGCCCTAAGGAAAAGCATCTTCTTGTTTTTTATTCTTCCTCTTTATGGGGTGTTATTCGCTTTTTATAGCACAATCTGGAACTTCAAGGCTGCCGGGTGGCATTGCCTTTATGACCTGGCCTTTGCTGTGCTGCTGATGGAGCTGCTTTTTTTCCAGCACAGAAAATTTCCCTTTGCCTGTTCTTACCTTCCGGGTAAAAGCCAGCTTCATGTTTTGTGGGTCATTTACCTGTTTTCATTTCTGGCTTACATCTTCATCCCGCGCTGGCTGGAGCCAGAAATTCTGGCCATCACCAGGCGCTTGGTTTTTTTTTACGCCATCTTTATTCTTATGGTTGCGGCCCTCTGGCTCTACCATAAATTAATTTTCTACCCAAAGCAGAGTTTGATCTATGAGGATATCCCCGAGCCTTCCGCGGTTGAGCTATTCCACGCTACCTGAAATTTTTTCTTATATTTTATGGTTCTCCGTATTGTTTTATGGCCAGCTCCAGAAGCCCTGCTTTTTCCAGCCGGTCAACTGGAACGCGGAAAATTACCTGAACCACACCCGGATGACGGCCGATTTTGATGGTGCCGCTGATGGTCGCCCGGTTCTTAACCTCAGGCACGCTCAGGCCAAACAGCCTGGCCGCTCGCTCCAGGCCGTTGTCAGTGGCTTTGTTCAGGTCGGCTCCTGTGCCGATGACAGAAACAGGCAGAGATTTTTCTATTTCTTTTAAACCGTAACGTCTGGCAAGGCTCATAACTTTTTGTTTTTCTTCAGCAGACAAAGGACGGGCCAGGTAGGGAAGGTCATCTGGTCTGGGCAAAAGAACCGGCCCTTCTAAGTTAACATTTTTGAGAACCTGCACTTTCAAAGTCACGGTTCCGGAAACATCGCAGGTATGACCAGCGATTTCGCCGTCACCCTGCAGGGCATGCATGTCGCCAACATAAACTCCACCACCTTTGACTTTAACCGGGCAGATGAGGATGGCCCCTTCTCTGACATCGCTGATGTCCATATGGCCATCGCTCCGGTTTACGAGCTGTTCTTCTTTAATTCCGTATTCATGAGGGGCGTTTATGAGGAAAACACCAAAATCTCCGGCATTGTGGGAGTCCGGCATGGGCATAGCCGGGGTGGTTCCGAGCTGCCCCAGAAAAGGCCTCAGTCTGGTGGCTATGCCAACCAGGTCATGAGGGGCAAAAATCAGGATGGGGTTCTGGATGGAATTATCGGGAAGAGCAGCGTATTTTTTCGCTTCATAGGCAATTTTTTCTGCTGCTTCCTTGGGCAGAGTTACACCTACGCCGGCTTCATGGTCAAAAGCAATGGTGTATCCGTTGGTAAAGGTAAAAGGAGAAGCCTCGGCGCCACAGTTAGCGCAGCGGACAGCCTGAGGGCCAATGCCCTTTATCACTGTTTTGGGGTAAAGAGTCCCGCATTGCGGGCATTTTCCGGCAACGTAGGGGTCGCCCAGAAATCTGCCTTCAATAGCTCGGTCATTGCCTGAGGCAGTAGCAAGAGAAGTAACGGTAATATCTTCGATATGAATGGCAATGGCCTGCCCGGGTTCGGCACCTTCAACTGCCACTGGAATAGTTACTTCATGGCCGCCACGAATTTCCGGGGTTATCATCGGACCCCAGCAGCCCGGGGCAGTGTTGGCCACGATATGGCCGCCATCTTTAACCGGGCCGAGCATTGGCTTAGAAGGGTCTAAAATGCCGTTAGTGAATCTGTCTACAAAGACTGTTTCCCGTGCTTCTTTATCTTTTTCATCTTGTTTTTTAATATGTTCAATCATTTTTAACCCCCTGTTAATTTGATATACCTTAACATAGCAGCTTCAGTATGGTAAGTCAATGGCGTTTAAGTCAATGAGGAAGTCAATGGGGAGGAAGTCAATGGGGTAAGGGAGGAAGTCAATGGGGTCGGACCATGGTATCTATTTGTATATAAATAATTTAGGTCATTTTTTTCCAGCCAGAAATTGGCTTTATATGCCATCTTAAAAGAGTTTAGAGTGCAAATAAGATAATATGACCCAACTTTTACTGAAATAAATCAGCTTTTATTCACTCTAAAAATTGTTATGAGCGTGTTTAAAAGCCGATTTTAATTTTGATTTATTGATTATTATGAAGCAGTTTTTATGACCTAAGATAAATCTGTCATTCCGATTTGTTCGCAGATAGAACTTAATCAATAACGTTTAATTCTCTTAATAGGAGCTCTATCTGACTTTGAGCTTTTTCATCCAAGGGGAGAAGGGGAGTGCGGCAAGGTCCGCCGTAAAAGCCGCGGCGGTCCAGGGCATATTTTATGGCTGGGATACCATAGGTTTCCGTCAGGGCCCGGTTTAAGGGAATTAGTTTGTACTGAAGTTCTTTGGCTTCTTCTTTTTTCCCGGCCGTAAACAGTTCATACAGCTTAACGCAGTGTTCAGGCGCCACGTTGGCCAGGGCCAGAATGGCTCCACAGGCTCCCATATCCAGCGCCGAATAAAGTATGCTGGCCGAACCGGTAAAATAGTGAAAATCAGCCGGAACTTTGCTGCACACCTCGCTGAGATAAGCCAGGCTGCCGCCGCTTTCCTTGAGCCCGATGATATTTTGATGCCTTGATAGTTCCACCACCAGCTCTAAAGGCAGCCAGACCTGAGTGTTCTGAGGGATGTTGTACATAATGACCGGAATCTTTGCCCGGTCGGCCACTTCTGAATAATAAGCCTTAAGGGCTTCGTAGTTCATGCGGCTTTTGTAATAATAAGGCGGCTTGATGAGCGCCGCCTGAGCCCCAGCCTCCGCCAGGCGATTAGTTAATTTAACGGTCCATTCGGCTGAATCGCGTCCGGTGCCGGCGATGATGTGTTTTCCGGGGCTGGCGGCTTTTCTGGCTTCTCTGACCAGGATTTCTGCCTCATCAT
>JBBIRN010000124.1:5323-6024 GCA_037441785.1 Candidatus Aminicenantota bacterium
CTCTCCAGTAGAACCCATGATGATGTAGCCAGCCAGACCGGTCTGGTTGAATTTCTCAATGTTTTCCCGAAATTTATCCACTGCGATCTGACCGTTGGAAAAAGGAGTGGTCAGAGCGGCAAAAATTCCTTTAAATTTTTTTCCCATTTTTTCCTCCATGCTTTCTTTCATTCCGAGTTTTTTCAATTTTCAGGACATGTTATTTTTTGTTTTAAGCTTAAAGCTTTTTCTTCTGGCTATGCGGTAGGCTTCAATTTCCCTCAGAGTTATTTCATCCATACCGAAATAATGACCGATTTCATGCAGCAACACTTCTTCAATTTTTTCTTTTAGTTGTTCTTCATCCTGGCAAAGGCCTTCAATCGGCATCTGATACAGAACGATGACATCTGGCGGAACATTTCCGTAGTAAGAACCGCGGCGGTTTAGTGGCACGCCGTGATAAAGACCGAGCAAGTTTTGGCCGGGAGGCGGAAAATCTTCTACCAGAATGGCTACGTTTTTTATCTGGCGGACGAACTTCTTGGGAATCTGAGCCATGGCTTCCTGAACCAGCTGCTGAAACCTTTCTCGCGTGACTCTCATTAATTTAAAAATCTTTTCTTATTTTTCGATTCCTTTCCTGGCCTGAACGCCCTTATCGTAATAATGTTTGCGGTTGACCATTTCAGTGACCAGGTCAGCTCTTTCCATGATAGAAA
>JBBIRN010000124.1:6034-6890 GCA_037441785.1 Candidatus Aminicenantota bacterium
CATACCTGCCAGTTAGAACGACCTCCACGCCTTCTGGCTTCTGGTCCAGAAATTTCTGAACTGCTTCTTCCTTAATCAGCCCGAAGTACAGGGCGACGTTGATTTCATCCAGGATGACGATTTTATATTCTCCGCTGAGCATGGCTTTCAGGCATTTTCGCAGTCCCTGCTCGGCTAACTTATAGTCTTCTTCCTCAAAATTTTCCGTAACTTTTATGAATTTTTTCCGGCCGAATTGTTCCAGGGTAATAAGAGGCGCCAGCTTTTTTATCGAGTCCAGCTCACCGTAATGCTGCCCCTTAAGAAACTGGCCGATGTAGGTGCGGAAGTTATGACCGGCAGCCCTTAAAGCCAGGCCCAGAGCCGCGGTGGTCTTTCCTTTTCCGTCGCCGGTATAAACCTGGATGTAACCTTTAAATTCCTGATTTTTAGTTTGTCTGGTTAATTCCTGTTCGGTCATGGTTGGCATTCCAGAATGAGCTTAAAAATAAACTATAAGTTAATATAACTCTTGAGTCAAATCAGGCAACCGTGTTATAAGAAGACTGAGCGCCTAGAAATCAAAAAATAAAGGAGGCTACGGTTAAATTAAAACAAAATCACTCCAGAAGCCAGACAAAATAGTATTGGTAGTTTCAGCGGATAAAATTAGAATATAGGAAGTGCATAAAGAAAAGTGCTTAAAGAAAGGTCAGCTTTTAAAGGGGAAGCTAAATTCAGATAGACACAGGTGACTGAAGAAAGGGATTAAAGGGAATTGAGCCCGATAAACTTCAAAGACGTGGAAGAAGCCAGCCGGAGAATCAGATCTGTGGCCCTCTGGACCAAGTTAAGCTATTCTCCGGACATTTCTTCC
>JBBIRN010000125.1:0-4271 GCA_037441785.1 Candidatus Aminicenantota bacterium
GAACTTAGGGAGGAAGTTATCCTTTCCGTCTCAAAAAGATGTCAGAGAAAAAAGATTAGGCTGTTTAACAGTTCAGACCCCGTCATCTTTCTGGAGCCTGGTTCTTTGGAGCCAATGGAAAATAGAAGCAATCGCTATCGATGGGGAGGTAAAATGAAAAAATTAATTTTTATTTTATTGCTAAGTTTTTCTTTTGTGCTCAGTCCGCTTCCTGGGCTGGCCCAGAAGGGGAAAGCTCTGGCCTGGTGGAAATTTGATGAGGTTAAAAACGGGCGGGTTAAAGATTCTGTCTCAGGCCTGGAAGATGAAATCTCGGGAAATTTTAAACTGGTGGAAGGAGTTTCCGGTCAGGGCCTGAAGCTGGACGGCTTTACAACCGTGATAAAAAGAAAGCCTGAAAAGGCACCCCGGCTGGGAAATGGGTTTGCTGTAGAAGCCTGGGTAGCTCTGGCTGAATATCCCTGGAACTGGTGTCCGGTAGTTGCTCAGGAAGAAGAGGGGAAAAAAGGCTATTATTTTGGCCTTGGTCCACGCGGGGAAGTGACCCTGAAAATGTCGGTTAATGGCCGCTGGGTGGAGTGTGTGACTTCAGAAAAACTGCCTTTAAAAACCTGGGCTCATCTGGTGGGGACTTTTGACGAAAAAGAGGGAATTAAAATTTTTATCAACGGAAAGCTTTCTGCTGAACTTAAAACCCAGGGCCAGTTTACCCCGGCCCCGGAGCAAACCCTGGTCATGGGCATGAACCGAAGCAAACGCCTGCCCAGCGACCCGGTGCGGCCTTTTGCCACTCTGCCAGCCTGGTTTTCTTTAGATGCTATCATTGATGAGCTGAAGATATACGGCCAGAGCTTGAGCGATAAAGAAATTGTGGCTGCCTATCAGGCCAGTCAGCCCGGTAAAGCACCGGCTATACCTGAACGTAGGATGCCTTCGGGTCCGGCTGGTCCAGGGCGTTTTGGCGCCTATTACACCAAGCTCAGCTTTTATGAAGAATGGGATGCTCTTTGGAGAAGCGGGCCTTATTCTGATGTGGTGGTGCAGTTTGATAATTCGCCCATCAGAGTGGTTTTCTGGCGCGGGACTCGTTATTCACCGGTCTGGGTCATGGAAAATGGCCTGTGGATGGCGGACCAGAGCTGTGAATCGTTTACCGACCAGGAAGGCTGTTTTGAGCACATGCAGGACCCCAAATGCCTTTATTCCCATGTCCGGATTATTGAGAACACACCGGCTCGCATTGTTGTCCACTGGCGCTATATTCCCGTGTCTGTCTATCAACACTTCTCTCAAGTGGATGAGATTACTGGCTGGCCGGATGCGATTGATGAGTATTATACTTTTTATCCGGATATGCTCGGCGTCAGAAAAGTGGTCATGTGGACTTCAGGCGAACCGCTGGGGCCACAGGAAAACATTGTTCTGTGTCATCCCGGGCAGCTGCCTGAGGAGGTGGTAGACCTGAAGGCTATGACTCTTATTAACCTGAAAGGGGAAGCCAAGACTCACAGCTGGGCTGAAAAGCTGCCGGACCTCCAGAGTGGGCCAAAGAATGCTGTTATTCAAGTGATTAACTTGAAATCAGAGTGGAAACCGTATGAAATTTTTGAACCAGGCTGCCGGATAACTGTTTTTGGCATTGAGCTGCGGAAGGGGATTTCCCGTTTCCCCTGGTGGAATCACTGGCCGGTAGCCCAGATTCCTTCTGATGGGAGGTATGCTCAGGCTCCAGACAGAGCTTCTCACTTTTCTCTGGCCTGGGCCAGACCACCCATTCACAAAGGAGAAGGACAGACTTACTGGGCCAACTGGCTGTACGGGGCGACCAACAAAAAATCTCCTCAGGAGCTGGCTCTTCTGGCCAGGTCCTGGATTTACCCACCCCAACTGGTCGTTAAAGAAACCGGGCTTAAGAATGAAGGTTATGACCCGGGTCAGAGGGCTTACCTGCTGAGCTTTGAGCCGGAAGGGATGAAGCAACCGGTTAAAATTGAAGTCAGAGCCAGTCAGCAATCGCCGGTGGTTAATCTCTGTCTGGTGTTAAAGAATGCCGGGGAAAGGAATTTGCGGCTCAGCCTGGACGGGAGAGAATTAGAAAAAGGAAAAGACTATAACCTGGGGATTAACCGGAACCTGACCGGCACTGACCTTCTGGTCTGGATTAATAAAACTTCCGAGAAACCTTTTCTCCTGGAGTTAAAGCCAGAATAAAAAACAGATGGCCAAAAAAAAATTAATATATGAATAAATATTCATATAATTGAGAAAAGGAGAGAAAAAATGATTCAGGTGGTTTTAAGCCAGCCGGAAAAAATTGAAATCAGAGAGGTGCCTAAACCGAAGCCAGCGGCCGGTCAGGTTTTACTCAAGATTAAAAGAATCGGCATCTGCGGCTCGGACATCCACGCTTATTATGGAAAGCATCCGTACATTAAATGTCCGATTGTGCAGGGGCATGAATTTTCAGCTGAGGTGGCGGAACTGGGCCCCGGCGTTACTCAATTCCGGGTAGGCGACCGGGTGACGGTCAGGCCCCAGCTGACCTGTGGGCGCTGCTATCAGTGTTTGCACGGCGATTATCATATTTGCGACGAGCTGAAGGTCATCGGCTGTCAGGCCGAGGGTGCAGCCCAGGAGTTCTTGGTTGTCTCCCAGGATCTGGTCGTTAAACTTCCAGAGTCCATTGATTATGACTATGGGGCCATGGTTGAACCGCTGGCCGTAGGCGTCCATGCTGCGGGCCGGTTGTCCGAACTGGAAGGAAAGAATATTCTGATTCTGGGAGCGGGAACCATCGGCAACCTTACGGCCCAGGCGGTCAAAGCTCTGGGGGCAAAGGCAGTGATGATTGCCGACATCAGCGATGTTCGCCTGGAAATTGCCAGAAAATGTGGGCTTGATTTCACCGTCAACAACGCCCGGGCAGACCTGGCTGCCGAGGTGAAGAAAACATTTGGAGAAAAGAGAGCCGATGCCATCATAGAATGCGTGGGCGCTGGCCAGACGATTAACCAGGCTATCACGCTGGCCAGGAAGGGTTCGGAGATAATCGTGGTTGGAGTTTTCGGAGAAAAACCCTCCGTAGATGTAGGCCTCATCCAGGATAAAGAATTAAGAGTGATAGGTTCTTTGATGTACAAAAAGGAAGATTATGAAACGGCCATTGATTTGATTGAGTCCGGAAAAGTCCAGCTTCAGCCGCTCATCAGCCAGCGCTTTTCCCTGAAGCAATATGCCGAAGCTTATAAGTACATAGAGCAGAACCGGGAAAAGACCATGAAAGTTCTGATAGAAGTCTGAAGGCTGAAGGAGCACAGCTCAAACAGGATAATAATTTAATTTGGCTTTAAGAATAAAAAATCGAAGACAGGAGCTTAAAATGAGGTCAAAGAACAAAATTGGTGGAGCCTTTCTGCTCATAATGGTTTTTTTAGCTACTTTGCCGCTCTTTTCTTCAGCCGGTGAAAAAGCCACCAGTTACGGGAAAATTAACCCCACCACAGTTATCTGGTATGAACATCCGGCGGACAAATGGGAAAATGCTTTTCCGGTGGGCAACGGCCGGCTGGGAGCCATGGTTTTCGGCAAAACAGATGAAGAGCGAATTCAGTTGAACGAAGAAACTTACTGGAGCGGAGGGCCCTACGACCAGACAAGAAAGGGCGGGTATCAACATCTGGCGGAAATAAGACAGCTCATCTTTGACGGCGATTATCTTAAAGCTCATCACCTCTTTGGCCGTTATCTCATGGGCTATCCGGTGGAGCAGCAAAAATATCAGTCGCTGGCCAACCTCATCTTGAAGTTTGAACCGCAGGGAGAAGTGAAAGGTTATCTTCACCAGCTGGACCTGGATTCAGCTATAGTTACTACTTCATATGAACAGAACGGAATTACCTTCAGACGAGAAGTCTTTTCTTCGCCGGTGGATCAGGTCATAGTCATCCGCCTAGAAGCCAGCCAGCCAGGCGCTATTTCCTTTCTGGCTGAGCTTCGGGGTTGCCGTAACCAGGCTCATTCTAATTATGCGACTGATTATTTTCAGATGGATGGCTACGGTGAAGACGGGCTCAAGCTGACTGGAAAATCAGCTGATTACCTGGGCGTTCCCGGAAAAATTCGCTATGTCTGCCTGCTTAAAGCAGTGCCCGAAGGTGGAGAAGTTAAAGCTGGCTACCGCGACCTTCAGGTCAAGAACGCCTCAGCGGTGACTATTTACCTGTCGGCTGCCACCAATTTTGTCTCTTATAAAGACCTCAGTGCTGACCCCT
>JBBIRN010000125.1:4281-6818 GCA_037441785.1 Candidatus Aminicenantota bacterium
CAGCAAGCCCTTCAGGCTGCGGTGAAGAAAGACTACCAGAAAATTAAAGAAGACCACCTGACGGCCCATCGTGAACTTTTTCGCCGGGTTTCTCTGGACCTGGGTTCTTCGGACAATTCTTTTCTGCCCACAGATTTGAGAATTAAGAATTTTAACGGCCAGAATGACCCCAACCTGGCCGCGCTGGCCTTTCAATTCGGTCGTTATCTGTTGATTTCTTCTTCCAGGCCAGGAACTCAGCCCGCTAACCTTCAGGGCATCTGGAATGAAAGCATGAACCCGCCTTGGGATTCCAAATACACCACCAACATCAACCTGGAGATGAACTACTGGCCGGCGGAGGTAGCCAATCTTTCCGAGTGTGCTGACCCGCTTTTTAAGATGATTAAGGAACTGACCGACCAGGGTTCAGAGGTGGCCAGGGAACATTACGGCTGCCGCGGCTGGGTTTTTCATCAGAACACCGATATCTGGCGGGTGGCGGCTCCCATGGATGGACCAGACTGGGGGGCCTTTACTACCGGTGGCGCCTGGCTCTGTACTCATCTCTGGGAACATTATCTCTTTACCCGGGATAAAAAGTTTCTGGCTGAGTATTACCCGATTATGAAAGGCAGCGTGGAGTTTTTCCTGGATTTTCTGGTTCCGCATCCGAAGTATGGCTGGCTGGTAACCAACCCTTCCACTTCTCCTGAAAATTTTCCAGACCGGCCTGGCAACATCACTTTCTTTGACGAGACCACTGGCTGGATGAGTCCGGGCACCACGCTCTGCGCGGGTTCCACCATTGATATGCAGATTTTAAATGACCTGTTTGGTTGTGTGGCTGAAGCTTCTAAGATACTGGGGGTGGATGAAGAGTTCAGAAAAAAAGTTCTGGAAACTCGGGCCAAGCTGGCTCCCATGCAGATAAACAAAAAAGGTGAACTGCAGGAGTGGCTGGAAGACTGGGGTCAGAAAGAAAAAAGTCACCGTCATATTTCACCGCTTTATGGTCTTTACCCGGGAAACCAGATTTCGGCCACCAGAACCCCAAAGCTGGCCGCCGCCGCCCGAGCTGTTCTGGAACAGCGCGGTCTGACCGGAAACGGCTGGTCCTCAGCCTGGAAAATGGCCTGCTGGGCTCGCCTTTATGAGCCAGAAAAAGCCCTGGAAAATTTTCACTATGCTCTGAAAAATTACAGCTTTAACAACCTCTTTTCCATCTGCTCCAACGCTTTGCAGGTGGATGGAAGCTTCGGTCTGACAGCAGCGGTGGCGGAGATGCTTCTTCAATCGCACGAAGGTTACCTTGATTTTCTGCCGGCACTCCCGGCTTCCTGGAGCCAGGGGCAGGTGAAGGGACTGGTCGCTCGTGGTGGTTTTGAAGTTGGCCTGGAATGGGAAAAAGGAAAGTTAAAAAAGGCTGAGCTGTTTTCCAGGAAGGGAGAAACCTGTCGGGTTAAGATTAAACCCGGCACCACTTTAAAGGTCAGGTCTGGGAGCGGCCCAGTTTCTTACCGAAAAGTTGAGCGTGACCTGGTAGAATTTAAAACCAGAGCCGGTGAAAAATACAGCCTGACTTTTTGAGCCTGGAGTTTTTGCCCTTCCTCTGGAAGGACAGGGGCGGCGGTTTCTCCTTTACCGGTAAACAGCCTCCAGCAGGGCCCTGGTAGCCTGGCCCTTGCCCATGGTAAACACATGTATCCCAGGGGCTCCATAGTCAAGCAATTTTTCTACCAGATTGGCCATGTATTCTGTCCCGACCCGGAATTCTTCCTCTGGAGTACGGGCTTCCTGCAATCGGTTGACCAGTTCTTCTGGAATAGTCACAGAAAATTTCCGGGGCAGGCTATAAACAGTCTTAAGACTAACCACCGGCTTCAGGCCTGGAATGATAGGGACGTTAATGGAAAAAGCCGCCGCCCGTTCCACAAATTTTTTGTAAACCTCAAAGTCAAAAACCATCTGGGTAAAGACAAACTCGGCTCCGGCCTCCACCTTGGCTTTCAGCACCTTCAGGTCTTCCGTTAAGTTAGGAGACTCCGGGTGTTTTTCCGGATAACCGGCCACGCCCAGGCAGAAATCCGTAGCCTGCGGGTTTTCACAAGGATAGAGATACTGCCCCCGGTTAAGGGCCGCCACGTGACGTACGAGTTCTAAAGCCTGGCGGTATTCATCTTGATTTTGGACCGGTAAATGATTTTCATACTCACCCCTGATGATAAAAACGTTCTGGACGCCGATTAAATGCAGGTCAATCAGCATATCTTCCAGCTCATACTTATTCAGGCCGTAGCAGAGAACATGAGGAATGACGTCTATTTTATATTTGTGTAGCAAAGCAGCGGTTATGCCAGTAGAGCCTGGTCTTTTAACCCTTGGCACTTTAATGAACCGGTCAGGTAGCTCCAGATAAGTGGTTTCTGGCGGGTGCCTGGTAACGCTCACAAAATCAACAGGAAAATCAAGTAATTTATCCAGGACCAGGAAAATTTCCTCCAGGTTCTGGCCCCTTTCTGGCGGAAGTATTTCAACGGACAGGATGGGGCCCTGTT
>JBBIRN010000126.1:0-6801 GCA_037441785.1 Candidatus Aminicenantota bacterium
TGGTTGAATCGTATCAGTTAGATAAATAGGTGAATTAGAAATTAGAAGCCGACAGAAAAAAACAGAAGGGCCCGGCTTTTAAAACTCATTACCCACCGCCATGATAATTTTAAATGGTTAATGCTCTGGTAAATAGCCTGACTGGCTTCTAAGCCTAGGGATAATTTTAAAGCTTTAAGAATGCTTTCAGGTTCTCGTTCGTGGACTTCTTAACCCTGTTTTTCTTCCAGCTCTGTTTTCTTAAAGCATCACTAGTTTTTAGCCTGAGCTGCCAGCCACCCCAACTTTTCTTATTTTTACTTATTCTGCTTTTACTTATTAAGCCGGCGTCTCAGGGCTCTGGTTAGAGCCGGAACCACCGTGAACAGGTCGCCAACAATTCCATAATCAGCAATCTGGAAAATAGGCGCTTCCGGGTCCTTGTTGATGGCCACGATGACCTTACTGGTGCGCATGCCGGCCTGATGCTGGATGGCTCCACTGATACCGCAGGCTATGTAAAGGTCAGGCCGCACCGTTCTTCCAGTTTGCCCGACTTGGTGAGCGTAAGAAATCCAGCCGGCGTCCACTGCGGCCCTGGAGGCGCCTACCGCTCCCCCCAGAACCTCAGCCAGTTCATGCAGGATGGCAAAACCTTCCGGCCCTTTCACGCCGCGGCCGCCAGAAACGATGATTTTAGCATCAGCCAGGTTGACTTCATTTTTCTCCACGATGAGGTCTAATACCTTGGTGGCAATCTGCTCTTCCAGAAGAACCGCCTTTTCGCGGATTATCTGCCCCTGCCTTGATTCATCCGGTGCCGGCATCTCAAACACATGGTGCCTGACTGTGGCCATCTGCGGCCGATGATGAGGGCACTTAATGGTAGCCATGATATTACCGCCAAAGGCCGGGCGTATCTGGAGCAGCAGGTTTGACCCTTCCTCAATTTCCAGTCCGGTACAATCAGCCGTCAAGCCTGTGTAAAGATAAGTGGCCACAGCCCCGGCTAAATCACGCCCTCGGGTGCTGGCACCTAAGAGGAAAATTTCCGGTTTGTATTTTTTTACCAGCTCTACCAGTATGCGGGCGTAAGGGTCAGTGCGGTAAACTTTAAGCGTCGGGTCATCTACCAGAAATACTCGGTCCGCCCCGTAAGCAATGGCCTGTTTGGCCAGAGGTTCTGCTTCATAACCAAGGACGCAGGCGGTAAGAATGGTTCCCCTTTTATCAGCCAGCTTCCGCCCCTCGCCCATCATTTCCCAGGAAATGGAAGAGGCCTGGCCGTTAAGCTGCTCAACCCAGACCCAGACTCCGCTGTATTCATCAGTGGAGACCGTCTCTTTCTTTTCCGCTTCCGGTAAACTTAAAGCGCTCACCGGACATTCGGGCACACAGGCACCGCAGCCGGTGCAAGCTTCGTTAACCACCACGATGTTTTCGCTATCCAGGCTCAAAGCGCCAAAAGGACAAACCTGAAGGCAGAGCCCACAACCCGTGCAAACTTCTCTTTTTATCTGAAGCAAAGCCATTTTCTCACTCCTCAGACGATAATTTTTTCAGCGATGAGTTTTTCGGCCAGAAGGTCAGCCTGAGCCTCTACCGACTCTCCCTGAATTATTTCACATTTTCCGGCCCGTGGTGGCGGGGTGGCAATTTTCACCACCCGAGTCGGCGAGCCTTCCAGGCCTATTAACCTGGGGTCTACGTCTAAATCCTTGGCCGTCCAGGTGGGAATCTGCGCTTTCTGAGCTTTTCTTATGCCCAGGATAGTCGGGTATCTTGGCTGGTTAATATCCTTAACCACAGTAATTAAACAGGGGAGGGTGGAGTGCACCACTTCGCGGCCTTCTTCTACCAGCCTTTCCACTTCAATCTGCTTTTTCTCCAAATCAAGGCTGGTGATTTTGCAAACGTAGGTCAGCTGGTTTATCTGAAGCTGGGTGGCAATTCCTGGCCCGGTCTGACCGGTATCGCCATCAATAGCCTGGCGGCCGCAAAAAATAACATCAAACTCACCTATCTTTCTTATGGCTCTGGACAGGGTATAAGCTGTGGCCCAGGTATCAGCACCGGCAAAGGCCGGGTCACTCAAAAGAATAGCTTCATCTGCGCCCATGGCCACCGCTTCCTTTAAAGCGTTGATGGCCTGAGGCGGGCCCATGCTTATGACCGTGACTTTGCCGCCGAATTTTTCTCTCAGCCGGAGAGCTTCTTCAATAGCATAAGTATCAAAAGGATTGATGATGCTGGGCACCCCATCCCGGATAAGCGTTCCCCTTTCCGGGTCAATTTTGACTTCAGTCGTATCCGGAACCTGCTTGATGCAAACTATAGCCCGCACTTTTTTCCCTCCAAAATAAAATCATCTAAAGGTTTTGTCTGGCTAGCGTAAACACCTAATTTATCGCTCGCCCTTTTAAACCTTAACTTTTGAACTACACACTCAGATTAAAAATCATTTCGGCCGTTTATCAGGGCCGTTTACAATCCGGAGCCACAAAAAGGCCCGCTCTAACAAATTTCGGAAAAATATAATTCAGAAAAGAAAATAAGTCAAGAAGCCAGCCCAGCCGAGACCCTAATCCCCGCCTGGTTTACTTTTAGAAAATTGAATTGGTTCTGATTTTATCCAAGGGTCAGAGAGACCATTCCCCAGTTGCAATCATCCCGATGGCGCGACATCAAACAGAAATTCGCTCTTACCCCGGCTGCTCTGCGGGATTTGTCTTCCTTAAACCTGGTCATAACTCCAAAAACAATGGCGGCCGTATCAAATCTCAGGTAGCCCGCACCTTCTTTTTTCAAAACTTCCTCGGCTTCAAAATTAATTTTTTCCAGTTCGAATTTTAAGCTCCTGAGTCCGCGGTTTTTCTCATCTTTCCAGAACTGAACCACCTTTTCCCGGCCTTCAATCATCATCATTTCCGGCAAAATCAGCATCTTGAAATCGGCCGGCAGAAGCTCCTTTAACTTATCAAACCGGGACTCGTTGATGAATTCCTGAAATTGTTCTGCTTGCTGAATCACTGCCGTTCTGAAATACCGCCGCTTGCTTGTCTCTGTCCTTTCTCGCTTTAATCTTGGAAATTTAATCTCCTTGACTTAAATTTAGTTATATGATGCGGACTTCATAGCCCGGCGTATTTTTCCTTTCTATCTTCATATTTCTTTTTTTCCAGCCTGAGCAGTTCCTGAAACTCAGTCAGGTTCTTAAGATTTTTATAATACGGGTTGCTGGCCAGAAACGGGTAACCATAAAGATAATCTTTTACTTCTTCAAAGCTCACGGCGATGCCCATTTTGATATTCTCTATGGCCTGTAAAGTGTTGGCAAAAATGGCCGCCATAGAGGTCATTTCGTATAAATAAGGCTTGTCGGTTTCTTTAAGCAAAGCCTTGCTTTTTTCAATTTCACCCCTGGCCGCCAGCAGCCAGGCTCGGTGACGCCGGATCACATCCGAAGTTGAATTAATTTTTTCAGCCAGCCTGATTTCTACCTCTGCTTCTCCTAACCGGCCTAACATCAGAAGCTGTCGGGCATAATTGAGGTGAAGCCGAAAATTATCTGGTTCTATCCCCTGAGCCACTCTTATCAGGCGAATACCCTTTTCATACTCTCCGATATAAAGGTAGCAGTTGGCAGCATTGGAATAATGGCTGATGGTGAAAGGGTCAATATCAATGGCTCTAAGATAATACTTAATGGCCTTATCATAAAGGCCAACACTGCGTAAAAAGGCACCCACCTCGGCGTTGACCTCGCCATTGCCTGGGTCCAGGTCATAAGCTTTTTTAAAGCTGGCATACGCCAGGTCGTTTAATCCCCGATAAAAGTAAAACCAGCCCAGGCCGAGGTTGGCTTCAGGCATTTCCGGGTCAATTTCATAAGCCTTCTGATAATACTTGTCCATCTCGTCCAGGTCAGTCTTATCATTTTCCCTGGCGTAATGAGCTTCCACAAGATTTCCCAGCCCCACATAGGCCAGCACATAGTTTTTATCTATGGCAATGGCCTGCTGGTAGGATTCCCGGCTCTTTTGCCGGTCTTCCTCTTTACCAGCCTCGCGGTAATTTTTTTCGTAGACCTTTCCCCACTGATAGGCCTGATAAGCTGGAAAACTGGCAGGTTCTCTTCTTTTTAAGAAATTTATTTTCCCCCGGGAAATATTCATTTTCAGTTCGCGGGCCACATCTACGGCAATCTCATCCTGGATATCAAAGCAGTTCTCTAACTTCCGGACATAACTTTTAGTCCAGAGATTAAAGCCTTTGCGGGCCTCAATCAATTGGACATTGACCCTGGCCCGGTCCTGATCTATCTGAAGAGTGCCAACTAAAATCCAATCTACATTCAACTCCCGACCGATTCTGGACATGGATTTTTTAGAATCTTTATAGAGCGACGATGATTGGTTGGCCAGGGTCCTAAGACCTTCAATGCTGCCGAGTTTGGTGATGATATCATCGCTGAGACCCTGGCAGAAGCTATCTCTGCTTTCCTCCGCGCTTAAATTTTTAAAGGGCAAAACAGCAATAGAGTTTTTCCAGGCCGTTTTCCAGGCAATTTCCTCTTCTGGAACTTTAAGCTGCAGAACAAAATAAACATTGGCCAGCAAGGTAGCGGTAATGATGATGGGAATGAGCACCAGCTCAGCTTTTATCTTTCTCGGTCTGGGCTTTTGAGTATGAAACCAGCGCCACAGAAGGGTACAGAGCAGGGCACAGATGATGCTGACCAGGCTCAGGTCAAAAATTTTTTCCGGCAGATGGTAGTGCATGATGAGGGCCCAGTGCACGAACTCCAGTATTAACCATCCCCCGGCAATAAAGGCTCCCAGAGTTTCCAGGATGCGCCGGTGACGGAGTTTGAGCAAAAGCTGATGCCACGATCTATTCCTTCTCAAAGGAGACCCCTCCCCAGGAGTAACCAGACTCGGGAATAATAATTTATCTGCTTTTAATATAAGTACCTTACTTCTCCATGTCAAATTACCGGTTTTTTATGTTTAATTTTTTATCTGTCAGTTGCTTGCTATTCCAGCGAGTCTCAATTAAAATTTTGTTTAATTTTGAGCCCAGGGAAAACCTGGATCTTTAATTCTTACAGTTTTACCTGCAAATAAAGCTGTAAAATTATCGTCCAGATAGAAAACCGGCTAAGAAGAGGATAAGATTAAGAGAAAGAACCATTAGCAGCAGCACCAGGAGGAGGAGGAGAAGAAGAAGAAGAAGAAAATTAATAAAATAATAATTTGCGAGGATAAAAATGAGCGGGAAAAAATATGATTTTGATAGCGGCCTTGACCGCCGCCACACCTGTTCCCTCAAATGGGATTTTTGTGAACACGTCCTGGGAGTACCTGAGGTTACCCCCATGTGGGTGGCAGATATGGATTTTCCGGCCCCACCCGAAGTGGTAGAAGCTGTTAAGAAAAGAGCTGAGCACGGAGCTTATGGCTATCCTTTTATTCCCAGGTCCTTCTGGACTTCCATCATCAACTGGATGAAGATGCGCCATAACTGGGAAATAAAACGCGAGTGGCTTTCCCGGGCCCCTGGTGTGGTCCCGGCGCTCAACATTTGCGTTCAGACCTACACCGCCCCCGGGGATAAAATTATCGTCCAGAGCCCGGTTTATTACCCGTTCTATTCCGCTGTGGAAAACAACGGCCGCCGCCTGGTCAAAAATCCCCTGGTCTATAAAAACAACCGCTGGCAAATGGACCTGGAGGACCTGAAACAAAAAATAGACCATCGCACCAAAATGCTGATTCTCTGCAGTCCGCATAATCCAGTAGGCCGGGTCTGGGAACGGTCGGAGCTGGAAGCACTGGCGGAAATCTGTCTCAAGCACGACCTGCTCATCGTCTCGGACGAAATTCATGCCGAGCATGTTTATAAAGGTCACAAACATATTCCCATTGCTTCTCTATCGCCTGAGGTGGCGGCCCGGACCATCACTCTTCAGGCACCCAGTAAAGCTTTTAACATTGCTGGCCTGACCACTTCAGTGGTCATCATTCCCAATCCCCGGTTGCTCAACCTCTACAAGACCCAGTTAGAAAACCTGGGTCTTACGGTGAACAACATTTTTGGCCTGGTGGCTCTGGAAGCAGCCTACACCCACGGCGCCGACTGGCTGGACCAGCTGGTGGAATACCTTGAAGGCAACATGGATTACGCTCAACGCTACTTTGAAGAACGCATTCCTCAAATAAAATTTCTAAAGCCTGAGGGTACTTACCTGGCTCTGCTGGACTGCCGGGCTCTGGGCCTGCCACAAAAAGAACTGAACGAATTTTTCCTCAAAAAAGCCCGGGTTTATTTTGATGAGGGGCCAATTTTTGGAGAAGAACTTATCGGCTTTGAGCGCATGAACTTAGCCTGCCCGCGAAAAACTCTGGCCGAAGCCCTGAGCCGCATTGAACGCGCCGTAAAAGAGTTTTCTCGCTAACCAGAAATATTCCAGTTCAGAAATATCCCAGTTGACAAATAACTTCTTTTGTCGTATTCAGTAAACAAAGTTAAGGAGGAAGAGTGGCGGAGGATTTTGTTCAGATTTCTGAGTTTTTATTTCGTCTTCAACATAATGAAAAGAAGTCAACAAAAAAAGAGACTTGAATAAATTAAATGTATGTTTCATTAATCTTAAACGTTTCCTTAATCCTGGCCCTCACAGCCCTTTATAACCTTATAATTCGTATAATTACTCTTGAAAAGAAAATCGGCTACCTTCTCCAGGGCTTGGTCTTTGGTCTGTCGGCGGTTGCTGCCATGAGTGTTGCTTATAACTATGGCAGTGGAGTTATCTACGATGGT
>JBBIRN010000127.1:0-6779 GCA_037441785.1 Candidatus Aminicenantota bacterium
AGCCAAAAATCAGGCCAAAATGAGATTAATTTTTTATTCAGAATTAAAGCTCTGCCTGTTCAGGAAGATAATTATTTTCTTTTTTCTATTTAAGATATTTCTTTAGCTTTCTTTTCTTCATTTCTTTTTATTTTTTAATTTACAGAAACATTTTTCAGGTTTTTGATACTGAGACTATTATGCGGATAATGTCTTGATAATTTACACAGGATGTTTAGAGATATGTTTGAGATGTCTATCTCTCAGCCATTATCTTTTAAAATAAAAATCTTATTTTTTTATTAACTTTTATTTAGGTACTTGGCTTTTTGTTGATTATTATACACGGGAACAATTTTCAGCCGCAGCAGGATCTATTTATTGGCCTATCCTAAGCTTAGAATTATCTGATAATTAGCATATAATATTGGACATGGTTTTTATCGTCTAAATCATCATTTTATCCCACCATCATTAAATCTTTTATTCCCCAGGACTTCTATAAAATGCTTTTCTTTATGCTGTGGCCAGCGAAGCATGATAGAATCAACCGGCTAATTTTGCTTAGCAGTTTAAATATTTTATAACTTGTTCATTTACAATAATTTATAAATATAAATCTTAATTGATTAAAACTGAATTTGAAAAACATAAATTACCCAGAAGATTAGGCTATTTTAGCCAGGTTTATCTGGACAAATTGAACCAAAAAAAAGCCCTGCCTTACGGCAGGGCGTTGTTTTTCGGTTATAAATTACCTGTCCAGCCCAGAGAACCTTTACAGGCCTTTGCTCATCATTTCCAGGAAATCAGCGTTGGTCTTGGTCTTAGACAGCTTTTCCAGCAGCAGCTCCATGGCTTCCACTTCATTCAGCTGGCTGAGAATCTTGCGCAAAATCCAGATGCGGTTTAAGTCTTTTTCGGGGATGAGTAATTCTTCCTTTCTGGTGCCCGAACGGCTGATATCAATCGCCGGGAAGATTCTCTTGTCTACCAGCCGACGGTCAAGGTTTATTTCCATGTTGCCGGTGCCTTTAAATTCTTCAAAAATAACATCATCCATGCGGCTGCCGGTGTCCACCAGAGCCGTAGCTACGATAGTCAGGCTACCACCTTCTTCAATTTTTCTGGCCGAACCAAAGAATTTCTTTGGTTTGTTTAGGGCATTGGCGTCTATACCACCGGAGAGCACCTTACCTGAAGGCGGCACGATTGCGTTATGGGCCCGGGCCAACCTGGTAATGGAATCCAGTAAAATCACCACGTCTCGTTTAAGCTCCACCAGCCTTTTGGCCTTTTCCAGGACAATGTTGGCCACCTGAACGTTTCTGGTGGGCGGTTCATCAAAGGTAGAAGCTACCACCTCTCCGTTAACGCTCCTTTTAAAGTCTGTAACTTCTTCGGGACGTTCGGCAATCAGCAGGACAATCAGGAAAATCTCAGGATGATTTTTTTCTATTGATTTGGCAATGGTCTTTAGGAGGGTGGTCTTCCCTGCTCTCGGGGGCGAAACAATCAAACCTCTCTGCCCCTTCCCTATCGGGGTTAACAATTCCATCACCCGGGCGTTCATGTTTTTCGGATTACCGTCCTGAAGCTTGATCAGCTCAAACGGATAAACCGGCGTCAACTGTTCAAAATAAACATTTCTCCTGGCTTCCAGGACCACATCCGGATGGAGAAAATTAATGGCTTCTATCTTTATCAGGGCAAAATATTTTTCGCCGTTTTTCGGCGGTCGGACTACACCCGAAATAGTATCTCCCGTCCGCAGCTGGAATTTCCTTATCTGCGAGGGAGAGACATAAATATCATCCTGGCTGGGCAAGTAGCTGAACTCTGGTGCCCGCAGAAAGCCAAACCCGTCTTCCAGGATTTCCAGGACACCTTCAGAAAACAGCATGCCCTGTTTTTTGGCCTGGGCTTCAAGAATCTTAAAAATGAGATTATGCCGCGACGAATTTTCAATGTCTTCGTCTTCCAGGCCCATAGCCGCGGCAATTTTCTTGAGTTGCGGCATTTCCTTTTCTTCCAGGTCAATCAGGCTGTACTCTTTCGTTTCTAACACCTCGCTCATTTTTAAATTTTTGTCTATTTGGAAATCCTAATAATTTAAGCTTTTCCAAGCGTAATCAGATTGCCGGAAAAAACGCCTTTTAAACTGTCAAGCCCTGCACAGCCTTACCAGCTCAATTGGTCAATTCTGGTTCTTTGCTCACCGCCGGGCTGGTTTTTTCCTTAACCGCTGCTGCTTCTTCACCTTTTTCCTCGGCGGGAGTTCCGTTTTTCGGTAACAATTCTCTGGTCAGGGCAATTTTTAAGACCTGGTCCATGTTTTCTACCAGGTGAATTTTTAAACCCTGCTTTAATTTTTTGGGCAGGTCTTTTAAATCCGGTCTGTTGTCAATCGGCAGAATGACTTCCGTAATGCCTTCGCGGTAGGCAGCCAAAAGCTTTTCTTTGATTCCGCCCACCGGTAAAACCTTGCCTCTGAGCGTTATTTCTCCGCTCATGGCCACTTTCTTGCTGACCGGAATACCGGTTAAAAGCGAAATAATGGCCGTGGCAATAGTTATACCGGCCGAAGGACCTTCCTTGGGCGTTGCTCCTTCCGGCACATGAATATGGATATCAAAATTTTTCTCCAGCTCTTTCCCCATATGCAGATCATAAAGTTTACCGCGGACGTAGCTGTAAGCGGCCTGAGCTGATTCCTGCATGATTTCGCCCAGTTGCCCGGTCAGCATCAGGTTGCCTTTGCCCTGTATTTTGGTGGCTTCAAAGGTCAGCAATTCTCCGCCAAATTCAGTCCAGGCCATGCCCAGGGCCACACCGACTTCATCCTGTTTATCAATTTCCAGTCGCCGGTATTTTGGTACGCCGAGATAATTTTCCACCGTTTTGGGGGTGATTTTCTCGTGGTAGTCCTTGCCCTTGGTTACCACTTTTTTCACCATCTTACGGCAAATGGAAGTTATTTCCCTTTCCAGGTTACGAACTCCAGCTTCTCGCGTGTACTCTCTGATTATTTTTAAGATAGCCTGGTCGGTGAAAGTTAAATTAGCGGAACTCAAGCCATGGGCTTTAAGCTGTTTGGGAATCAGGAATTTCTTAGCAATCTGCAGTTTTTCATCTTCCGTATAACCGGGGAGTCTGATAATTTCCATCCGGTCCAGCAAGGGCTTGGGAATGGGGTCAACAGAATTGGCCGTAACGATAAACATGACCTGAGACAGGTCAAAATCAGTATCAATGTAGTGGTCTAAAAATTCTTTGTTTTGCTCCGGGTCCAGGACTTCCATGAGCGCAGCAGCCGGGTCTCCCCGGTAATCCATGCTCATCTTGTCCACTTCATCCAGCAGAAAAACCGGGTTTTTGGTCCCGGCTCTTTTTATCATCTGAATGATCCGGCCTGGATAAGCTCCGATGTAAGTCCGGCGGTGGCCACGAATTTCCGCCTCATCTCTGACACCACCGAGGGAAAGCCGGACAAATTTACGGCCGGTAGCCCGGGCTATGGATTTTCCCAGCGAAGTCTTGCCCACACCAGGAGGACCGATAAAAGCCAGGATAACGCCTTTGGGGTTTTTCACCAGTTGCCTGATAGCCAGGTATTCCAGGATTCTTTCCTTAACTTTTTCCAGCCCGTAGTGGTCTTCGTTAAGAATCTTTTCGGCTTCTTTCAGGTCTCTTTTCTCTCTTGATTTTTTATTCCAGGGCAAGGAGATCAGCCAGTCTAAATAATTGCGGCTGACCGTAGCTTCGGCTGACATCGGGGGCATGGTTTCCAGCCGTTCTATTTCTTTCAGAGCTTTTTCTTGAGCATCAGGCGGCATCTGGGCTTCAGCTACTTTTCTCTTTAATTCTTCAATCTCATTCGGCTGTTCTTCTTTCTTAAACTGGGCACCCGGGATAAAAGTCCTCTGCGTAGTCTCCTTACCTGGCCGGCGTTTGGCGGCGACCGATGGTTCCCGCCCAAGCACGTTGACCAGGGATTCCTGGAGCAAAAATTTAAGCCTTCTCAACCTTTCCCTGGTGTTGACCGTCTCCAGCAGATTCTGTTTTTCTTCCAGAGGCAGATAAAGATGCGAAGAGATAATATCAGCAATTCTATCTGTAGAATTTTCTCGCAGGGCCGGGATGATGGAATCTATGTTAGCATTCTGATTAACCTTCAGGTATTCCTCAAACAAAGTGAGTACTCTCTGCAGCAACTCTCTGGTTTCCGGTGAATCATCTTCGTTTTCCTTGAGCACCTTGGCAATGATTTGATAGTAAGGATAGGTTGACAGATATTCTATAATCCGGGCCCGGTTCAACCCTTCCACGATAACTTTCATGTTTCTTTCATCAGACTTGACCGTTCTAATGATGCGGGCCGTAACTCCCATGGAATAAATATCTTTGGGCAACGGATTATCTATGGTGGCATCCATCTGGGCGGCCAGGAAAATCAACTTGTCCTGCTCATAAGCTTTTTCCAGGGCTTTTATGGAAGAAGGTCGTCCGACAATAAAGGGCACCAGAGTAGCCGGGAACACCACCAGATCCCGCAGCGGAATCAGAGGTATGTTTTTAATCAGTTCTGATTTTTCAAAGGTATCACTCATTTCAGGCTCCCATTACCTGTTTATACTTCTCAAAAGTCAACCCGGGTTCTTCCACCATCTGTCTGGTGATGACCACTTTTTTCAGCTGTTTGTGAGATGGCAGATAGAACATTAAATCAAGCATGAGGTCTTCAATGATGGACCTTAAGCCCCGGGCGCCCAGTTTTCTTTCCAATGATTTTTCTGCTATGGCTTCCAGAGCTTCCCGGGTGAATTCCAGCTCCACTCCCTCCAGCTCAAAAAGTTTCTGGTACTGTTTTATGATAGCATTTTTGGGCTTAATTAATATATCAATAAGATGGTCCTTGCTTAACTCATGGAATACAGCCACCACCGGAATTCTGCCTACCAGCTCGGGAATCAGACCAAATTTAATCAGGTCTTCAGGTATTAGCTGCTGGTAAATTTCGGCCGTTTCTGGCCGGAGAGATTTCTGGTCAGCTTTAAACCCCACTTTGGCTTTCCCCAGTCTCTGGGCGATGATTTTATCCAGGCCCACAAATGCTCCACCACAGATGAACAGGATATCCGTGGTATCTATCTGAATGAATTCCTGATAGGGATGTTTTCTTCCGCCTTGAGGTGGCACGTTAGCCACAGTCCCTTCTATGATTTTGAGCAGGGCCTGCTGCACTCCTTCTCCGGATACATCGCGGGTGATGGAGGGGCTTTCGCTTTTTCGGCTGATCTTATCTATTTCATCTATGTAAACAATACCTTTCTGGGTTCTTTCCAGGTCACCACCAGCCGCCTGGTAGAGTTTAAGCAGGACGTTTTCCACATCTTCGCCGACATAGCCAGCCTCCGTCAGGGTGGTGGCATCCGCTATGGCAAACGGCACAGATAATAATCTGGCCAGGGTCTGGGCCATCAGAGTTTTCCCTGTGCCGGTGGGTCCGATTAACAGAATATTGCTTTTGCTTATTTCCACGTCTTGGTCTTTGGGCAGGTTAATCCGCTTGTAATGGTTGTAAACAGCCACCGAAATCTTTTTCTTGGCTTCTTCCTGACCGATGATAAACTCGTCCAGCGCTTTTTTTATCTCTACGGGCGTTAAAATGGTTTCCTTTTTTGGCCGGAAATCAACTTTTCTTCTGGGGTGGTCAGAATGCAGGAGAGCATGGGCAATATCTACACAGCTATCACAGATGTAAACACCGTTAGCTCCACCGATTAATCTACCAACCTCGTTCTGGGGGCGATGGCAGAAACTGCAGGTCAAACCGCCAGAGAGGTTTTTCCGGTTTTCATTGGTCATGGTTTTATTGCCTCTACAGTCATTCCTTGAGCTTAAACGGTCTCAGCCGGTTTTTCGCTCCGTGAAACAATAATTTCATCAATTACCCCATAATCCCGGGCCTGTTCCGGAGTCATGATAAAATCCCTCTCCACATCCACCTGAATTTTTTCTACCGGCTGTCCGGTATGTCTGGACAAGATACGGTTGAGGGATTCGCGCATCCGGAGTATCTCTTTGGCCTGAATAGCCAGGTCTGAAGCCTGACCCTGAAACTCGCCAAAGGGCTGGTGAAGAATGATGCGGGAATTAGGCAGAGCATATCTTTTACCGGCCCGGCCTGCGGCCAGCAGAACAGCCGCCATGCTGGCGGCCTGTCCCAGGCAGATAGTAGTCACCGGTGCCTGGATAAATTGCATGGTATCGTAAATAGCCAGCCCGGCCGTAATACTGCCTCCAGGAGAATTTATGTAAAGAGAAATATCCGCCTTACTGTCTTCTGCTTCCAGGTAAAGCAACTGAGCAATGGTCAAATTTGCCACCTCATCGGTGATTTCTGTGCCTAAAAAGATAATCCTGTCTTTTAACAGACGGGAATAAATATCATAACCGCGTTCGGAACGTCCGTCTGTTTCTATCACGAAGGGAATTAAGGCCATGCTCAGCCTTTACTTTATTATAATCTTATCTTCCAAAAAGTCAACGGTTTTGCGCAGTAAGAGGTTCAGCCGCCAGTCTTCCAGCCTTTCTTCTCTGGCCAGGGCTTCTTTAAGCTTATCCAGGGGGATATTCCTTTCTTCGGCAATTTTCTTGATTTCCTCATCCAGCTCCGCCTCGGACACAGCTAACCCTTCTTTCCTGGCTATTTCTCTCATGAGCAGATGATGTTTAAGGTTTTTTTCCGCCTGAGCTCTAGCCTCCGCCGCTATCTGAGGCCAGGCCTCCTGGGGAAT
>JBBIRN010000128.1:0-6724 GCA_037441785.1 Candidatus Aminicenantota bacterium
AAATCAAGAGCGCCCAGAGAAGCCAGCCTGCCCAGGAGAAAATTCCCAGAATAACCATAATTATCAGGATAACCAGAGAAAATTTTTCCGCCTTTTCTCCAAAAACAGCATAAAGAATATGTCCTCCGTCCAGTTGACCAACGGGAAACAGGTTAAAAGAAGTCACCAGCAGTCCAACCCAGCCAGCCACTGCCAGAGGATGAAGTATCAGGTCCTGGCTGGGCCCCACCTGGCCAAATATCAACCTGACAAAAATTTTAAGCAGCAGTGGTTCACCAAAAAGAATAGAATTCTCTCTCGGCAGAGCAGGCACCAGCTTTGACAGCTGCAGCCCGAAAAACAGAACCGGGACAGAAAATAAAAACCCAACTATCGGCCCGTTGGCGCCAACGTCAAACAATTCTTTTTTTCTGGCCAGAGGTGATTTAATCTTGATGAAAGCTCCAAGGGTACCAATCAGAGTGGGCGCGGGAATAAAGTAAGGCAGAGTTGCTCTCAGCCTGTAGCGTCGACAGGTTAGATAATGCCCCAGTTCATGGCTCAGGAGGATAATCAACAAGGAAACTGAATAGACCAGGCTCAACCTGATTAAACCGGGATGATGTAAAAAAGACAGGTCAGCCAGATCAGGTATATCCTGGCCAGCATGGCTGGCATAGAGGTAGTTTATACCCCACAGATAACCAACGAAAAACGTGGACAGTATGGTCAGGACAAAGAGGACCAGATTAACCCACCTTTTGCCTTCGTTCATGTCAATTTAAAGACCCTTTAAAAAGAAAAGGCAGGAGAGAAAAACGCTCTCCTGCCCTGCTCTTTCTCTGTTGGTTAGTTGCCTTTTAACCGGCGGAATTTGGCTTCCAGTTCTTCTTTGGTTTCCCGGTGATCAGGATCCGGCACGCAAGCTCCACTCGGGCAAACAGAAGCACATTGCGGTTCATCATAGTAGCCCACACATTCCGTGCACTTGTCCGGGTTAATTTCGTATCTTTCATCTCCGGGAGAAATAGCCTGATTGGGGCAAGCGGGTTCACAAGCACCACAGTTAATACAATCTTCCGTAATCTTATAAGCCATTTTTTCCTCCTTTACAGGAAAATTTTAATATATTTTTTCCCAAACATAAAGCTTCTTTTTACCGGCTTGATCCAAGTTGCATGGCTTTAAAAGCGGCCTGATAACCAAAATAGGTGTTCTGGTAGTTTGTCTGCAAATCACGGTAAACCTGCAGGGCGTTCTGGAGGTCCCCCTTCTTTTCGTAGGCTTCCGCCAGATGGAAAAGAATGACATCAAGAGGATAGGATTTGGGTTTTTCCTTTTCTATCTGCCGGTACAGATTTATGGCTTCCTCATACTGCCCTTTCTTAACTTTTATCTGAGCGTAAAGGTCAACAATCTGATAATGGATTAAATCATGCCCTTTATCTTTGACCGCCGCCAGGATATCTTCCGCCTTCTGTACTTCATTCTTTTCCAGGTAATAAGAAGCCAGGGTCAGGCTGGCAATCCGGCCGTACTTGGTTTTTCTGGTCATTTGCTGAAGTTTTTCCAGGTTTTCAGGTTTTTTGTCCAGGTCAGCCCTCAGCGCCAGAACTTCACTGAGGTAAGTAGCTTCCCGGCTGCGCTGGTAATGAATTAGCAGATTGACAGCCACCACCACAACCAGGATGACAGCCAGCCCGATAGCCAGAGCCTTAAATTCCTTTTCGTGCTGTTTGGCCCACTTTAAGAACCGGCTCAGACCGGTAGCCAGTTCGTCTTCTTTCAGCTGTTTCCGTTCTGTTCTCTTCATTTTTTCTCCTCAAGAGGTCTTTTTTAGCACAATTCGGAGAAAAATCCAAGTGGGGAGATGACAATTCTGTTTTCTTAAAAGAAGGGCAAATAACCCTGTCAGAAATTGAACTGCAGCAAACCGGACTTTTCTTTCAATTGTCTGATTATTTCTTCTTTGCTAATCCGCCCTTCTTTTTCCGCTTTTATGGCCTTAAAAAGGTCATAGGTGGTCATCAGCAGGTTTTTATCCTTTTCCGCTTCTTCAATCTGAAATTGAGAAAAAGGGTTTTCTCTCAGTTTGGCTTCCTGCTGGTTAAAATAATTACCGACCAACATGGCTTTCATCTTGGTGTTATCAAATTCCTGCATGCGGCGGCCTTTGTACCTCTGGAGCAAAATGCAATCATCGTCAGTAGCCCAGTTCTTGCTGCTCCGAACAATCACCAGCATTAGGAAATCTTTCCGCAAGCTTACCTCTATGGGCTGGTCAGCTGATTCAATCAGCCAGATATCTTCCTCCTTATCACGGATGACGTTTTTCCAGTAGGCATCTACATCTACCACCTTACCCCAGCCCAGGTACTTAAAAGCATGAATGACAGCCTCTTTAAGTTCCCGGCCTTCGGCCTTTAGCAACCGGTAAAACATTTCCTGTTCAGTATTTTTTATCTGTTTAATCTGTTCATCTATCTCTCTGATTTTTTCTTCGTACCGCCGCCTTTCTTCCTCTTTCTGTAAGTAGAGTTTCTTAATTTCCGGGAAAAGATATTCTTCTTTTTCTATCCAGTCAGCCTGTTCTTTCTTTTCCTCTTTTATTTCCAGAAGTGGGAAAATATCTTTCAGGATGAAGTCGGCCACTTTAAAATTATGCTCACCGAAGGAAGGCAACAGCCAGATCAGGCCCTTTCCCTTTTTGATAATCAAGGACACCGGGTAGCCATCCGAGCTCTTGGCCACAATTTTCCAGCTTTCATCCAGAACTGAAGGAATTTCCCAGCGGTCCAGACCAAAGGAGGTGGGCAGCAGTTTGTACATATGGGCAATCCGGTCAAAGTACTTGTCAAACAACAGGTTAAAAGGAAGTTCCGGAGAAACTTGGATGTTATCGCCCGGTATAGTATCCTGAAAATGAATCTCCGGATAACTGCCGATGATGGAAGAAAGCTGGTAAAGACGCCCTTTGCCGATGAAACAAACGACTCTGGTTCCAGCTTTGACCATATCCTGAATTTTAGGCGACAGGTCTAGCGGCAGGACGTTTTCTTCGGCTGGTTTGTCCATCTGGAAAAAAACCACCCCGGCCTCTGGCCAGCCGGCGGGCAGCTCTGTGAGCTCGTTCGTCTGAAAGAGAAAGGTCTTGATATTTTCCGTTTCAAAATACTGGCGGTCTTTTTCCTCAAAATTCAAAAGAATGATTCCTTCCATGGCCCTATCCTTTCACTTCACTTTACTTGAAGATTCATCTATATTACAAAATCCAGTAAAATACAAATTGCTCCTGAAATCATCACCCTTTTGGATGAATTTTAAGATGAATCTTTTCCCCCTTCAGAATGATGGTGCCCCTGGCCAGACTCGAACTGGCGACACAGGGATTAGGAATCCCTTGCTCTATCCATACTGAGCTACAGGGGCAGTTTTTTTTAAGACATAAATATAACTTAACCCGGTTCATTTTTCAACAAAACTCTCCGGCTCTGGTAAGCCTGAAAGTTTATTTCTGACAGACCGGGCAAAAGTAAGAACTCCGGCCGGCAATCTTCTGCCGGCTGATAATTCCTTTCTTACAGCGCTGGCAGGTAGTCCCTTCTTTACCATAAACTCGATGTTTTTCCTGAAACTGGCCTCTTTCCCCGGAAGAGTCAACGTAATCGCTGATGGATGAACCCTTCAGGGCTATGGCTTCTCTGAGGACCTGTTTCATCATCCGGTAAAGTTTTTTGAGCTCGCCAACTTTCAGGGTTCGGACCCGGCGGTCAGGTCTAATCCCGGCCCGAAAAAGTATCTCATCAGAATAAATATTGCCTATGCCGGCCATGATTTTCTGGTCCAGAAGAAAGCTTTTTGCCTGTCGGGCTGGATATTTCTTCCAGAGCCGGAGAAAATCCTGGTAGTTCAAAGTCAAAGGCTCAGGTCCCAAACTGGCACAAACCTTTTTCTCCAGTTCTGCACCTTTAAGGCAAAACCAGAAGCCAAATTTTCTTACATCCCGGAAGCGGAGTTCCTGAGCTTGCTTTTTAAAAATTACCTGGACATGAACGTGCTTATCCGTGGCTTCAGTCCGCCGTGCTAAATAGAGCTGGCCAGTCATCTTCAGATGAATTAACCAGCGCAGCTCATGGTCAAACTCCACGATGATCATCTTTCCCCGGCGGCGAACAGCCGAAATCTTCTGGCCCTTAAAGTAGTTGAGGATTTTTTCGTTCTCAGGATGTTTATCTTGAAGATGACCGGACAGAAAGATTATTTTTTCTACTTCCCAGCCTATAATTCTGGAGTTTAAGCCCCGAACAATCGTTTCCACTTCAGGTAACTCAGGCATGTGTCTATTTTACACTCTGGCTAATTTGGTGGGAAGACCGCTCTTCAATTATGGCTTGATTTGGTCTGGCAATTGGGCTAACATTAATGGCGATGAAAAAGAAAGCACTTCTGGCAGGTTTTCTGGGCTGGGTCGTTCCCGGGCTGGGTCACATCTATCTTGGCAAGTATTTTCGCGGCCTGATTTTTCTGGTAGCCATCGGTCTGATGTCCTGGCTGGGGCTGGCTATGGGTGGGAAGATATACCCGCTTCAGGCCGAAAATCCTTTAACCGTTCTGGCCTTTTTTTCTGACCTGGGCAACGGACTGCTTTATTTTCTGTCTCGCTTCTTGAACCTCGGTCTGGGAGAAATGGAACGCGTGTCCTTTGAATTCGGTACCGCCTACCTGGCCGGAGCAGGTTTACTCAACTACCTCATCATGCTTGATGCCTGGGACATAGCCAGGGGGAAAAAATCATGATTCTGGAAAGCCACCTCTTCACGATGATTATCTATGCTTTTCTGGTTTCCGTGGTTCTGGCCATCATTCGCCGACCGGATTTTAAATCCAGGCTAAAATACGGTCTGACCCTCTTCCTGGTCATGCTCCTGGCTTCTCTGGCTTTCGGCTGGTTTATGTATCTTTTCGCCAAATAATCCCGGATGTTTTTGCCCCTTCATTTTTTCTCGTTCTTTTCTTATTGTTTTTAGGCTGTATTTTTAACTGCCCGACAAAAATTTTATCCCTGGACAAGAAAAACTTTTTACCCGTTTTAAAATCTGTTATAATCAATCTCCGTTAAAACCATGAAGTACGAAACCATCATCGGTCTGGAGATTCACGCCCAGCTACAAACCAGGACTAAACTCTTTTGCCGCTGCAGCACCGAGTTTGCCCGGCGCCCGAACACTCTGACCTGCCCGGTCTGCCTTGGTTTGCCAGGCTCTTTACCCACCCTGAACGCCGCGGCCGTTAAAATGGCCATCAAACTAGCTCTGGCGCTCAAGGCTCGCCTGAACCTTAAATCAAGGTTCAGCCGGAAAAATTATTTTTATCCCGACCTGCCCAAGGGTTACCAGATTACTCAGTACCATCTGGCCATTGCCGAGGACGGCCAGCTGGAAATTGAAGTAAACGGCCAGAGAAAAATAGTTGGCATTGAAAGAATTAACTTAGAAGAGGATGCCGGTAAATCCATCCATGATGGTCAGCCGGATTCTGACCGCCGGACTTACCTGGATTTCAACCGCTGCGGGGTTCCGCTGCTGGAAATAGTCGGCCGGCCGGACCTGCGCTCACCGGAAGAAGCCGTGGAGTTTGTGCAGAACCTCCGCACCCTGCTTCAGTACCTGGAAATCTGCGACGGAAACATGGAAGAAGGTAACCTGCGCTGCGATGCTAACCTGTCTGTGCGACCCGCTGGCTCCACCATCCTGGGGACCAAAACCGAAGTTAAAAATTTAAATTCTTTTCGTTTCTTAGCCCGCGCTCTGGAATATGAAGCTAACCGCCAGATTGAGCTTATGGAGCGAGGCGAAAAAGTCATCCAGGAAACCAGAGGCTGGGATGCAGCTGAAAACCGCACCGTCCCCCAGCGCAGCAAAGAAGAAGCCCATGATTACCGTTATTTCCCAGAACCTGACCTTCCGCCTCTGGTCTTAAGCGAAGAATTCGTAGCTGAAGCGGCCAGCGAAATACCAGAACTTCCCCAGGCTAAACAGGAAAGGTTTGTTCGCCAATACAACCTGCCTGCCTACGACGCTCATATCCTGACCGGCTCCCGGGCTCTGGCTGATTATTTTGAGGCCGTAGCCAGAAGCTGCGGAAACCCCAAACAGGCCAGCAACTGGATAATGAGAGAAGTGCTCCAGTACCTTAAAGAGCACGACCTGCCCATAGAGAAATTTCCCGTCCGGCCAGATTACCTGGGCACGCTGATTAAATTAACCGAGAGTCAGATGATAACTCTGACGCTCGCTAAAGAAAAGGTTTTCCCGGAAATGATTGCCTCAGGAAAAACTCCTGAAGCCATAATAGAAGAACAGGGACTCAAACCCATCACCGACGAGGAAGCTCTGCGGCAAATGATTGAGGAAGTAATCCAGAAGAACCCGGGCCCGGTCAATCAGTACCTGGAAGGTAAGGTTCAGGTCCTGGGATTTTTGCTGGGACAGGTTATGAAACTGAGCAAGGGAAAAGCTAACCCGCAAAAAGCCCAGCAACTGCTGAA
Organism: Candidatus Aminicenantota bacterium; assembly: GCA_037441785.1. Lineage (GTDB taxonomy): Bacteria > Acidobacteriota > Aminicenantia > Aminicenantales > Saccharicenantaceae > Saccharicenans. The sequence goes on from JBBIRN010000128.1 coordinate 6,527, forward strand.
AACAGCGCTTGATAATCTCAAGAAATAAATTAAATTCCTGAGATTGAATGATACAGCTATACCATATCTGGAAACAATACCAGAAGCCGCACTGGGCTCTTGCGGACGTCTCCCTGGAGATAAATTCCGGCGATTTTTGCTTTATAACCGGGCCGAGCGGCTCGGGCAAAACCACCCTGCTGAAAATTATTTTCCGCG
>JBBIRN010000129.1:0-6712 GCA_037441785.1 Candidatus Aminicenantota bacterium
AATGAGGCAGAATGGTTTTGTCGGCGAACCCATGTCTATAGAACTTGACCGCATCCATTTTTCCTACGGCCAAGTAAAAGCTCTGAACGGCGTGAGTTTGCGGATTCACGGCGGGGCCACCGGTCTGCTGGGACCGAACGGCGCTGGCAAAAGCACGCTGCTCAAAATCATGCTTGGTTTTCTCGCCCCTGACCAGGGCAGCGGGAAAGTCCTGGGCTATGATATAAAGAGCGAACAAAAACTCATCCGCCAGGCGGTAGGTTACATGCCAGAAGATGAGTGTTACATCCCGGGCCTGGACGCTGTGAGTTTCACCGCTTACCTGGGTGAGCTTTCCGGCATGCCCCGCCAGGAAGCCATGAAAAGGGCGCACGAGGTGCTTTTCTACGTGGGGCTGGGAGAAGCTCGTTACCGTCTGGTTGACACCTATTCTTCTGGCATGAGGCAGCGGCTGAAACTGGCTCAGGCTCTGGTGCATGACCCGAAACTTCTTTTTCTTGATGAACCAACTTCCAACCTGGACCCGAGCGGCCGGCAGGAAATTTTGGAGCTCATTGGTGAGATTGCTTCTGTGCGGGGGATTTCAGTGTTGCTTTCCTCTCACATTCTGTCTGACATTGAAGCCATCTGCGACCAGGTGGTGATTCTCAACCGCGGTGAGGTAGCGGCCAGCGGTTCCCTGGCAGATTTAAAAATGGTCAATTACCGGCTTTATGAACTGAAGGTAAAAGGGGAGCTGGATGGTTTCCGTCGGGAGCTGGAAGCCAAAGCCTGTCGGCTGGAAGAAACCGAAGATAAAATAATTAAAATTTTCACTCCGCCAGATTTTGATTCCATGGAAATTTTTCGGGCCGCCGCCCGGCATAAACTTCAGGTGCGGCAATTCGTGCCCAGCCAGACTTCTCTTGAAGAACTGTTTGCCAGAGTCGTGGGAGTGGATTGATGACCACCATCAGGGAAAAAGGATATCACCACTGGGTCGGCCAGTTTAAAGAAAATTTTCGTCCGTCCTGGCCCATCATGAGAGCCGGTATAAAGCTGGCTTTTCAGAGAAAAAAATTCAAACCACTTTTTGCGGCTTCTTTTATTCCGGCTTTTGCCTATGCCGCCGGGATTTACATCTCCGAGCGGCTGGAGGATTTTAAGTCCATGGGCAGCGGCCTGGAAAAATTTTTGCAGATTAACCCGGCTTTTTTTAAATCCTACCTGACCCTGGATTTTACTTACTTTATGATTCTTCTGCTGATGTCAGTAGGCGGAGCGGGCCTCATTGCTGACGATTTCCGCCACAAAGCCATTCAGCTTTATTTTGCCCGCCCCCTGGAGAAAAAAGATTACCTGCTGGGCAAAGCCGGGGTGGTAGCCTTTTTTGTCGGCTGTCTGACTCTGCTCCCGGCCTTGATTTTATTCATCCTGAAGCTTCTTTTTTCTGGTAGCTTCAGGTTGCTGGTAGAATACCCGTGGTTAATTTTATCCATCATCCTCTTTTCGGCCCTGGTCATGTTATTTTTTACGGCCTTCGTTCTGCTGTGCTCGTCTCTGACTAATAACAGAAACCAGGCCATTGCTTTGATGTTTAGCCTTTATTTTCTTTCCAGTATCTTAAGTGGTGTATTATTCCTCATTTTCCGCTCTCCTTATGCGCTGCTTTTATCCCTTAAAGTCAACCTGGACCAAGTGGCGGCCGGATTTTTCCTGGTCAAACCGTCCCATGACTTGCCCTGGTACTTATCCTTCCTGGTGCTTCTGGCGTTTGCCGCTTTTAGCTATTTTCTGGTCAGGAAAAAGGTCCGCAGTGTGGAGGTCATAAAGTGACGGCCGTGATTGAAGCCCGGAATCTTTCTCGCTGGTACGGAAATGTCCTGGGCATCAGCGAGGTCACCCTGGACATAGAACCAGGCATTACTGCCCTGCTGGGGCCTAACGGCGCCGGCAAATCAACTTTTATGAAAATCATTACCGGCCAGTTGAAGCCGAACATCGGCCAGGTCCGAATTTTTGGTCAGAAAGTCTGGAATAACCGGGAAATTTTCTGGCGTCTGGGTTTTTGTCCGGAAGTGGATTCTTTCTACGAGGGGTTGAACGGCCTGGAATTCCTGACCGGTCTTCTGGGGCTTTATGGGTTTTCTGCGCCAGAAATTCAGAGCCGGGCCTGGAGAGCTCTGGAGCTGGTAGAACTTAAAGAAGTGGCCAGGCGCCCGATAAAAAGCTACAGCCGGGGTATGAGACAGAGGATAAAAATCGCCCAGGCTCTGGCCCATGACCCGGAAGTCCTGGTTCTGGATGAACCACTCAGCGGGCTTGACCCACTGAGCAAGAGGCGCATCATCAAGCTGATCAAAGAGCTCAGGAATGCCGGTAAAACCATCGTGGTTTCCAGTCACGTCCTGCCAGAGGTGGAAGCCATGACTTCGGAAATTGTCCTGATTCACCAGGGTAAAATCCTGGCTCGCGGGGACCTGCATTTTATCCGCGAGCTTCTGGACCAGCATCCGCACATGATCAGGATTAAATCTCCCCATTACCGGGAACTGGCCAGGCAATTAGCCACTGAAGACTACATTTTAAACATAACCTTTGAACCAGAAAATTCAGCCGTGACCTTTGAAACGCACCAACGGGACCGGTTCTTTGACCGTCTCAACCAGCTGGTGTTAGAGTCTGACTGCCGGATTGAAGAAATAACTTCTCCCGATGATAACCTGCAGGCTGTGTTTGATTATCTGGTGGGAAAATGACATGAAGAACGAAATAATCAGGGTGTTTTCTTTTTATTTTTATCAGGCCAGGAAAACCAGCCGGACCAAAACTTTTTTCTGGCTAAGCATAGCCGCCATTTTGATGGCCCTGGTCATCAGAGCCTACAAGATAGCTGGAAACTGGACTGAGAGCGGGCAGGTTATTTTTCAGAATTTTTTGATGACCTTTTTCCTGCAGTTTTTAATCGTGCTCATGGCCTTGTTTTTCGGCACGGCCATCGTCGGAGAAGAACTGGACAACAGGACCATGCCTTACCTGACTTCCAGGCCTCTGGCTCGTCCGGCCATCATCCTGGGCAAATTTCTGGCCTATTTCTGCCTGAGCGGTTTAATGCTACTTTTATCTGTCCTGATTTCTTATTTAATCTTAAACCTTGACATTGAGTTTTCCCTCTCTAGCCTGGGGACGGTGCTCAGCTACTCTCTCGTGCTCCTGCTCGGGCTGGCGGCCTACCTTTCTTTCTTCAATTTTCTCGGTGTCTGGCTAAAAAAACCAGTCCTGGTTGGCCTGGCTTTTGGCTTTGGCTGGGAGAGTATCATCCAGTACTTCCCGGGTACCACGCAAAAACTGTCCATCGTCCATTACCTCAAATCACTTCTGCCCAGGTACACCACCAGCAGCGGCAAACTGGGGTTCCTGTTCATCAGACTGGAACCAACTAAGCCCTGGCTGGCCATCCTGGTGCTGTTTGCGGTGGTGGCTGTCTTTCTCCTGCTGTCTTGTGTTCTTTTCAGTTATAAAGAATATCTTTATGAAGACTGAAAGGCTGATGACCTGCTGCCAACTGATTGAGCCAGGTTGATGGCTCCCGACAGATCAGGTCAGGTAATCCGTTGAGTAAAATAGCCGGAGTGGCCGATACCCTTGTGTTATTAACGTCGCCTGGTAGCTTGGCCGTCAGCGTTTAAGCTGAGCGGAAGGGCTTGCTGAATTTCCTGAAGCTAGAGGAAGCTCAGAAAAATTATAATTCATCAGACATTTTCATTAAAAAAACTATTTAAAAATTAAATTAGTTAGTTACCCACGCTGGACTCTGCGGCGGCCGCTTTGTGTTCCTGAAATCAGCAGCCTAGGCAGCGGCCTGTTTAGCAGACAAAATTAATTTTTACCCGTGGCCATAAACCTGTTTCTGAACTAAAATCTATAATTCAGGCTTGAATAAAAACAGCGCGAAAAGCAGTATTTTCCGGAATTTTTATATTCCTTTCCCTTTGGGCAGGTCTTTAGCCCGTTCCTTTAAAGCTTTGGCCAGCTGGTCCACTACTTCATCTTTAAGGCCCAGGTAAACTTTGACGTATTTTTCTGTGGCAGTAATTTCCAGGGCGTTGAGCACCTGGGTGATTTCCGGAAACTGGCCAGCCAGACCCAGGCCCAGAGCTTTAAGACCGGTCAGGGTTTCGGCCATTTTCTGGTGCTGCGTTTTATCCTGAGCATAGAGCTTTATTTCTAGGGAGTGAATTTGATTTCTGTAATCAGAAAAAGCAGAAAGATATTTCAGGTCTTCCCACATCTTAAGCTGGGGATTTTGCACCGCCGCCTGGTTTAAAAGCCCGGGCGGCAGGCTGATGAAGCTAAAAGTCATAGCTCTGGTGTCGATGTCCTTCAGGTACGTTTTCATATCTTTACGGCTGAGGAAATTTGGTGTTTTCTTTTTGTAGACGTCTATGACTTTTTTGATGCTTTTCTCCGAGCCGATGGCGATGTTGGAAGAATCAAGAAAAGCCGTGCAGATGACGGCGGATTCTTCAATTTCCAGCATGGGGAAATAAGGAACGCCTTCGTAGTATTCAAGGGTGGAATCCTTATCTGTTTCAGCGGGCATTAATTTTTCCTTCTGGTATTTGAGGTTAACCAGCAGCACAGCATTTTCTGCCGGTTCCTTCAGGTCTCCGGCCACGGCCAGGGCCAAGAAGTAAACATCCTTGTGCAGGTCCACAAAGGAAGAAATCTTTTTCTGGTAGGTTTGAAGCTCTGGCTGCTGTTCTACCATCGTCCGAAAACGCGGCAGGTTAGCGATTTTATTCCAGTCCAGCACCATAAAAGCGGAGGTGTCGGCAGGAAGGAGGGTTAGCATATCCTGACCGGTGGCGCTTCCAGCTACCGGGATTCTGGCTTCAGGAGCGCAGGCTGCAAGAAGGAGGAAGCTGGCCAGAATGATAAAAGACCAGGCACCGAGTTTTTTAATTTTCATGGTCAATCTCCTAATTACTATTTACGGAAAAAATACCCCTCAGGTTTATTCTTTTTTATGATAACAAAATTTAGCCTGAAGCTAAAAGTAAAATTTTTGTTGAAAGCTACAGGCTTAATGGTTTTAAATAGAATAAACATGAGAAAGACAATGGATCCGTAAACGGGAGGAAAAATGAGAAAACGGGCTGTATTCTTTCTACTATTTTTCTTTTCTCTGATTATTCTTTTCTCGGCTGAAGCTTTTTCGGCTGAGGCCTTTCCCCAAATTCTACCGGTCAGGGAACAGGCGCGGGTGTTTAACTCCTGGCTGGAGAAAAGGTTGGAGACTATCCTGCCTGAGATAATGAGGCGGGAAGGCGTGGATATGTGGCTGGTTATCTGCCAGGAGTATAACGAAGACCCGGTCTACCTGACGCTGGTGCCTTTTGAAAGTCTTTCTGCCCGGCGACTTTCTATGCTCGTTTTCTACGACCGTGGGCCGGAAAAGGGTGTGGAAAAATTCAACGTTGGCCGTTATCCCATAGGAAAATTCTACCCGGCTCTCTGGGACCCGGCCAGGCAACCAGACCAGTGGCAGGCCCTGGCCGAGCTGATTAAAGCCCGAAACCCTAGAAAGATTGCGGTCAATGAATCAGGCACTTTTGCTTTTGCTGATGGCCTGACCTACACCAACCATCAGCTTCTAATTAGGTATCTCGGTCCTGAGCTGAGCAAAAGGCTGTGTTCCGGAGAAAAAATAGTGGTCGGCTGGCTGGAAAGAAGACTGCCCGAAGAAATAGAGGTTTACCATCATTTAGCCAGTCTGGCCCATCACTTGATTAAAGAAGCTTTTTCCACCATGGCCATTACTCCGGGTATAACTACCACAGAAGACCTGGAGTGGTGGTTCTGGGAGAGAATTCGCTCGCTCGGTCTTCAGACCTGGTTCAGTCCCTCGGTGGAAATTCAGAGAGCAAAGTTTTCACCTTTTAAAGATAATATCATCAGGCCTGGCGACCTTTTACACTGTGATGTGGGCATAACCTACCTAAAGCTGAACACCGACCATCAGGAACTGGCCTATGTATTAAAACCCGGCGAACAGGAAGCTCCGGCTGGTTTGCAGGAGGCTCTGGCCCGGGCTAACCGGGTACAGGACATCCTGACCGCTGAGTTCGTGGCCGGTCGCACCGGAAACCAGATTCTGGCGGCTGCTCTGAAAAAAGCCAGAGAAGAAGGTTTAAAAGCCAGCATCTACACCCATCCGCTCGGTTTTCACGGACACGCAGCCGGACCAACCATCGGACTCTGGGACAAGCAGGAAGGCGTGCCCGGTCAGGGTGATTATCCTCTTTATTACGATACCTGCTATTCCATTGAGCTGAACTGCCGTTCTCTGGTGCCGGAATGGGATAATCAGGAAGTGGTCATAGGCGTGGAGCAGGACGCTTCCTTTACCAGGGCTGGCGTGGTTTATCTTGATGGCCGGCAGACCAGGTTGCACCTTATTCGCTGAGGTCAAGGTCTGGCGAATTAAATTCCATTAATTAAAAAAATCAAGACGGAGGTCAAGTTATTAAAAAACCAGAAAAGCCGGTAAGAAGTTTAGCCGGAAGAATATTTGGAGAATTGTTTTTTAAGCAGAGCGGAAAACTTTTAAAACATTCTTCGGAATAAAGGCTGGTTTTTTAGCCCGCCGGGAAATGGAAGGTGCCAAAAACGCCCTTATTAACTAAATAGAAATCAAATGAAAAAAAATTAGAAAATAAAACAGGGAGAA
>JBBIRN010000130.1:0-6666 GCA_037441785.1 Candidatus Aminicenantota bacterium
GGAAAATCAGTCCTTTGAGGAATATACAACTCTCTGCACTCCGGGAATAAGAGAAAAAGAAAAAGCTATTCTTAAATCATACTTTAAAGACCTCGGTATGGAGCGCTTGAGGCTGTTTTACGCTGGTGAGAGTCAGGATGCGGTCAACCTTTACAGAGCTTATTTTCAGGTTTTGTTCAACAACCAGTACCAGGCCATGATAGAAATCTGGCAGTTTTCCTACCGAAAACTGGAAGGCCGGGTTGAAATTCTGGAACGCCAGGTTACCGGCAGCTTGACCAATCTGTATTTTTTGAAGTTTCCAGGTCTCGGCAGCCAACTGGCCAAAAAGGTCACGATTGAGCAGAAGGACATCACGATCACTTTTCCTGAAGCGGAAATATTTTTTGATAACCTGCCGGATTTTGATACGGCCATGATTATCATGGGTAAAGGGAAAGTACGTTTTTATCCGTCTGATGATATAGAACGACATCAGCTGCAAAGGAGGTTTAAAAAGCCTTTTCTGGAAGACGACCTGGAGTATGTTTACCTCAGAGCAGCCGATATTTTTTTCCACCAAAACCTGAATTACGAAGAGGCCGAAGCTATCAGCCAGAGGCTACCGAAGGAAGTGGTGGCCAACAAAATTTATTCTATCTACGCCAGGAATTATCCCCGGTCTTTTACGGTGGAATCTTCCCTGACCAAAGAATTATTAACTTTTATCCCTCAGTCAGAAGAGACGGTCATAGAAATGAAAACAGCCAAAAATGGCGAATTTACTTACATCTACTCACCCTTTGCGGAGGAAGAAATTTCTTTTTTTGACCGCACCCACAATGCTCTTTTGAATAGTTACAGCCCGCAGGCTGAGGAACCGGGGCTCAAGAGAATGTTTGTGCGCCTGGGGGAAAGATTCTTCATCAAGCATTACAACCTGGACGTCAGCTATTCTCCTGAAAGTAATGTCATCTCAGCCCGGGCGGAAATCGTGATTCATCCTGTTTCCGACAGCCTGGACAGCCTGCAGCTCAGGCTAAACTCGGCGCTCAAAATTTTAAGAATTGTTGATCAAAAGGGTAGAGAACTTTACTACACGCAGGATAAACTAAGGAACTACCTGTATGTTTATTTAGCAGAAAAACCGGGCCGCGATGAGGAATTTCCGCTGCAGGTTTACTACCGTGGAAAAATCGTTCCAGCCCCACCTTCTTCAGATATAATGCCTCAGAAAATCCCTCAGGGCACCAGAGTCTTTATCAGCGCTCCCGCTGATTCTTTTCTTTTCAGTCAGTCGGCTGATTGGTACCCGGCCCCGGCCAGAGATAAATATTTTACTTTTTCTCTGCGCCTGATTGTGCCCGAAGGCTATTATTGCTTGAGCACAGGAAGGCTGAAGGAGCAAAGAGAAGTTCAAGAGGCGGACAGGCTGACTGAACTGGAGAGTCTCGGTCGCCGCGTTTTTTCCTTTGAAAGTCTAAAGCCGGTCAAATACATCAGCTTTTTCCTGGCCAGGTTGAGAACAGTCAAAAAAGTGCCCGGGGAGCCAAGCCTGGAGTTTCTGGTCAGCCAGGACTGGTCTCTGCCAGAGAATGAACTGCTGGACGAGGGAGAGGACATTTTAAAAACCTACCAGCAGATGTTCGGCCCTTACCCTTATGAAAAACTGTCTGTGGTCCAGCGTTACTGGAATACCGGTGGAGGATACTCGCCGCCTGGTTTTATCATTCTAAACCATTTACCATTCTCGGCTGAACCAGGTCTTATCCTCCTGAATCCTGATAGCCCGGTTGATATATCCTACTGGAAGGAGTATTTTCTGGCTCACGAAATGGCCCATCAATGGTGGGGACATGGACTGACCTATGCTTCCTACCGCGACAACTGGCTTTCGGAAGGCCTGGCCCAGTTTTCGGCAGTTCTTTACCTGGAGAAAAAATACGGGAAAAAAGAAACAGAAAAAATTATCAAGAAATTTTCTCGCTGGACCAAACGCAAGAGTGAAGTGGGGCCGATTATCCTGGGCTACCGCCTCGGCCATGTTGATTATGAGGCTTATCAGGCCATAGTTTACGACAAGGCTGCTCTGGCGCTTTTCCTGCTCCGAGATCTTCTGGGGGAAAAAGTCTTTTTTGAAGGTTTGAGATATTTTTACCAACAAAACATGTTCAAGGCGGTCAGGACCGTGGATTTTCGCCTCAGCCTGGAAAAAGTTTCTGGCCGGAACCTGGAAAAATTTTTCCAGGACTGGTTTTATTCGGAAAGGCTTCCTTCTGTAAAAGTCAGTAAAAAAATTATTTCTGGTGAGCAGGCTGGGAAATTAATTCTTACCATACAGCAGCAGATTAAGCCCCTCTGGTTTCCTCTGGAAGTCCTGGTAGAAACCACCACCGGCAAGTATACCCACCTCTTGGAAGTAGATAAGGAAGAGCAGCAATTTGAGATTGAGTATTCCGGGAAACTGAAGAAGGTAAGCCTGAACCCTGGCCAGAAGGTGCCAGGTTATTTCCAATAATTTTTAAACCTGCTCTTAAGATAAATCATGTATGTTTATTTTCAGTCTTTTTATCATCTCGTTAGGGTAGTAGGCTTGAGGCCCAAAAGCTGAGCCGCCTGCTTCTGGACTCCACCAGCCTTTTTTAAGGCCTGGGTAATAAGTTTTTTCTGAAATTCAAAAGTTTTTTCTTTAAGGTTATAAGTAGCTGGTTCTTCCTCAATCATTATTTTCCTTTCGCCCAGCAAGAAAGGTGGGAGAGCTTCTCTGGTGATGATGTTAGAGCGGCTGAGGACCACGGCCCGTTCCACGACGTTTTCCAGTTCCCGGACGTTACCGGGCCAGTCATAATCCATCAGGATTTCCATAACCTCTTCACTAACTCCTTCAATCTGTTTGTTGTTTTCCCGGTTATAAACGTCAATGAAGTGTTTCACCAGCAGTGGGATATCTTCTTTCCTGGCTCTGAGCGGAGGTAGCTCAATCTTGATGACATTCAGGCGGTAGAAAAGGTCTTTGCGGAAGAGCTTTTGCTGGATCAATTCTTCCAGGTCGGTGTTGGTGGCGGCGATGATTCGCACATCAACCTTAATGGTCTTGGTCCCGCCCAACCTCATAAACTCTTTATCCTGCATCACCCGGAGCAGTTTCACCTGAGTTTCCAGACTGATGGAGGAAATTTCATCAAAGAAAATTGTGCCCCGGTCAGCTGCTTCAAAGAGCCCCTTTTTATCTGCCACGGCCCCGGTAAAAGCTCCTTTAACGTGTCCAAACAGGTGGCTTTCCAGTAAGTCCGGCGGCAGAGAGCCGGAGTTGACCACGATGAAAGGATGCTCAGCCCGGTCGGAGTTCATGTGGATAGCTCTGGCTACCAGCTCTTTTCCCGTCCCGCTTTCTCCCTGAATCAGGATGGTTGAACGAGTAGGAGCCGCGGTTTTGATTAACTCAAAAACATTCAGCATGGCCGGGCTTTTGCCGATGATGTTGGAAAAGCTGAACTTCTTCTTCAGCTCGTCTCTTAAGCGAACGTTTTCTTTCTGCAGCTGGCGATGTTCCAGGGCCCGGGCAATGGTCATGAGCAGCTCATCATTTTTAAACGGTTTCTGGATGTAATCATAAGCCCCCATCTTCATGGCCGTCAGGGCAGATTCCACGGAAGCGTAAGCAGTGATGATGATGACCAGGGCTTCCGGGTCAATTCTTTTTATCTGCTTTAATACCTCCAGCCCATCCAGGCCAGGCATCAAGAGGTCCAGCAGCACCAGGTCATACCTTTGCTCCCGGAACTTTTCCAGAGCCTCTTCGCCCGAGGCAGATATTTCCACCTGGTAGCCTTCTGAGGCCAGAAGCTGCCCGAGCACATCGTGGATGATGGGTTCATCGTCAATCAGATGGATGAGGAAATTGTTGTTCATGCTTCACCTCTTGACGGGGTCATTTTGGGTCGATGTTTTTCCAGGAGATTATCAGGAATAACGATGGTAAAGGTGGTGCCTTTACCCACCGCCGTATCCACCAGGATTTGACCATCATGTTCTTTGATGATGGCAAAACTGATGGACAAACCGAGTCCGGTGCCCTTGCCTAAACCTTTGGTGGTGAAAAAGGGGTCAAAGATTCTTGGGAGATGTTCAGGTTTGATACCGGTTCCAGTGTCGGTTATTTTTATTATCGCCTGGGAACCAGTTTTCTGGGTTTCTATGGTCAGAGTGCCGCCGCCGGGCATGGCATCCAGAGCGTTGAGGATGATGTTGATAAAAACCTGCTGCAGCCTTTCTCTCTGAGCGTAAACACACACGGGTTCTAACTTGAGTTCCAGTTTTATGTTGAGACTCTTGAGCCGGTAGTCAATGAGGGAAATGATTTCTTCCAGGCTCTCTTTTAAATTTATCCGCTGGAATGATTCGTCGGCCGGGTTTCGGGCAAAGTTAAGCAAATTCTTGACAATGCGGTTGACGCGTTCGGTCTGGGCTTCTATTTTCTGCAGAATCTGGGCATAGTGAGCATCAGTCAATTTTTTTTGCAGCATCTGCACATAGCTGGAAATACCGGTCAGCGGCGTGTTGATTTCATGCGCTACACCGGCAGAAAGCAGGCCGATAGAAGCCAGCTTTTCAGAAGTCAGGAGCTGTTGCTGCATCCTTATTTTTTCGGTGATGTCCTCAAAAACAATGATCGTTCCGTAGGCCTGAAGCTGATTATCAAGCAGAGGAGTCCTGGCGATGTCAAAAATTCTTTTTTCGCCGCTGGCTGTGGTTAAGGTGACTTCGTTTATTAAAGGATATTCGCTCTGGGAGTCGGAGGTGAAAAGAGCCTGAAAATTCTCCTGACCGATGACTTCGGCTAAATGCTTATTCAGGGCGTATTCCCGGGAAAGACCGAACTGACGTTCCAGCACCCGGTTCCAGCCGGTCACTTTTCCCGTCTGGTCAATGACGGCCACGCCCACGGTCAGGCTTTCAATGATGTTATCGCTGTAGTCTTTAAGCCTCTGCAATTCCTGAGCCCTGACAATCTCCAGGCTGTACAGGTAGGCATTTTCCAGAGCCAGAGCCACGGAGGGCGCTATGGTCCTCAACAGTTCCAGGTCTTCAGCTGACAGTGGTACCTCTTCCATCTTATTACTGAGGGCAAAAAGCCCGATGATTTTATTTTCCAGTCGCAGCGGGATGAGGTTAGCAAACCCGTATTCCATCAGGCTGGCCAGGGAAGGGCTGGTGGGCAGGGCTTCGCCAGAGGTATAAGTAGTCAGGTAATCTACCCTCAATAATTTATTTATTTCGTCATCTCCAAGTTTAATAACCGGGGCTATGTTATCTTTTAGCCCCAGGGATTTTAAAAGGTAGAATTCATGGTTCTGGTCATCGCGGGATAGATAAATGGCCACTTTTTCCACTAACAGGGCTTTAGCCATGGTCTCCACCAGGTACTGGCTCAGGCGGTCAAGGTTTCTTTCGCGGTTAAGCTCGTTGGCAATCATCATCAGGGTCCGCCGGTACTGGTAACTGCGTCGGTATAAAACCCTGTCTACCAGCGTCTGGATGCCTTCTGATATCGGGGTAAAGAGGGTTGCCCCCATAATAATGGCCAGCAGGCCCAGGAGGATGGCGTTCAGCCGATTCTCAGAAAAAATCTTCGTCTGAGAGCTCACCAGAAAATAAACTAAGGCAATGATCAGAAAAGAAATGATAAGGGTGGCTCCTTTCTTAACCAGCAGCTCAAAATCCATTAAACGGTAGCGGGTGATAGAATAAGCGATGGTCAGGGGGACAAGAGCCATGAGCAGAACGCTCAGCTGTCCCCAGCGCGAGGGAGTTTGGTCAAGCAGGAAAGGGACTATGTAAAACGCGGAAAAAGGCAGCAGACCCAGGCCAAGTCCGCCGGAAATCCATTTCAGCTGATTTTTATGAAAAAGGTTCCTGGTAAAAACTGCTCCGCGACAAGCCAGGAGAATGATGAGCACGCTGAACAGACCGAAATGAGCCAGTTCCGCTTTTTCCAGAAAGTTGTGCCACTTCAAGTAATCGGATTCGGCCAAACGATTGGCCAGGAAGATGATGGCGAATAGATTCAAGAAAAGGATAATAATAGCCGGCAGAAAAGTCAGGGCCAGAAGCCACCTTTTCCCCGCAAATTTTTTCATCTTGTAGGAAAAAGTTATGAAAAAGGTCAGTAGTAAAGGTGGAAAAATCAGCAGGCTGGCTTTATCCAGCCAGAAGAAAACCTGGTCAAAAAAGTCCATCTGACCCGTTGGGGAAAAAACAAAGAACGAGTACAGAGTAAAGGAGGCCAGGTAAAAAAGAGTGTAGGAACCGGTAATTTGCCTGGTGGAATTGACAAAGACTGTCAGGCTCAGGGCCAGGGTGGCCAGCCCCAGGAGCATCAGAAAAATGTAATAAGAGCCCACACCCTTTTTAGTGAGGTAAAAAGAAGGGGAGAGAATGGCCCCGCCGCGGCCGAGCTGGTAGAGAGCCTTTTGCTGTAAGCGGTCGAGAAGCCAGAGCATTTTGGTGTATTCAATCCGGTTTTTTATGGGGGTGTTATTGATGGAAAAAAGGATGTCTCCGGGCTTAATGCCTGAAAGATAAGCCGGGCTATCCTCCTCAACCTTGATGGCAATCAGTCCGGAGGGGCTATCTGCCCAGGTTACGCCGTCATAGGGCTCTTTCCAGGATAATTTACGGGAGATG